>NZ_PNDF01000022.1:0-73149 GCF_005887195.1 Pseudoalteromonas sp. S1650
CAAAACATACCTGCAACTCGTTGATTGGACTGGTCGCTCAATACGAGAAGATAAACCAGGGAAAATCCCAGAAGATGCATTACCAATACTTGAAAGACTAGATATTTGTACTGACAACTGGCTTACACTCACCACTTCCTTTACTCGCTCGTTTAAAAATACTGCTGGTAAAGAACAAGCAATCACAGCTTACACAAATCACATGAAACGAAAACGGAGAAGCTCTATTAGCACTAGTCGTGCACTATTTGCCTAAACCGAAACTCGAAAATGTTTAAAGTGGTCTGCCTTTGAGCTAAGCTTGCCCAAATCAGGCGCTAATCAGACAATGTCTACAGAATCACCTAAACATAACATTTATCTGTAAATTAATTTAGAACGACTAAGCAAGTCGGCTTTAAAATTAGTTATTAAAATACCTACAAAAGTGGGTGTCCGAATAACTTTATTACCTGTACCTAACCAGCTGTGTCATCTTCAATCAAATCATCAACATTGAGCCTGAATTTATATTGTTTAACTTGGGTGGCTAGTTAACCTTTTTTGGGTGCCTAGATAACCTTAAAGTGGATGTCTTGATAACTTAAGAAATAAAAAGCTCAAAGAAAGTTAGATTAATACAAGAATAAAAGATTGGTTCTAAAAAGATTTAAAAGGAATTTAAATGAAATAAGTCACCCAAATAAGATTTTGGGTGGCAGTCTTACCAGCCGCATCTCGGCACACACGTCACACGCTGTGGCTGCTCCCTTCCGGGCCTGACCAGGTTCACCTGCTAGTGTTGCGAGAGGACCAATAAGACTACCATTGAGGGCCTTGTTTGGCGCGGGAGGGATTATCTCTACTTTTAGCCAGTTATTCAAGGGGTATTCGAAAAAGAAAGTGCGATTGCATACTTGGTATACAATCGCACTGTCATTAAGGGGGTTATCGCTTACTTTTCAAGTTCAGCTTTAATGTTGCGCAGCGCAGCTTTCACTTTCTTCATATTTTCTGGGCCCATACGCAGCAATTGTTTTTGCGCATCGGGTAAGTTTTCCCACTCAGAGTAAGCATATTGATAAGTAACTGAGTTACGAACGAGTGGCATATCACCTTTTGGCTCTGGCGTATCAAGCAGTACATCAATCGCCTCTTCTAACGTGCCTGTGAATGCATCACCTTCGTAACCAATTTCTGCATAAGCTTCACTGATAAGGGGTTTATATTCATCATACATACGAATAACTTGAGCAGCGCTTAAGCTAGTAAATAGTTTTACGTAAGGTGTATAGCGCTCATAGCTATTTGGGTCGATTGTTAAGATATCGCCCTCAATAACTTTAAACGACTCTTTAGGGCGTTCTACAGGTGCATGGCTAACTGCCACTTTACCTTTTGCGATGTTATCAACGTACACAACACCACGGCGAATAAGATCATCAGTCACCATTAAGCTCATCACTTGGTCGCTTAGTAACTCATCCATACGAGCAACAACCACTTCATCGCTTTCATTTAACGTTGGTAGTGGCTCAACTTCTGGAACTGGCTCTGGAGTGCGCTCTGGTGCAGTATCTACAACAACGGGCTCTGGCTCAGGCTCTGTCACTTCAGGTTCTGGGTCAGGCTCTGGCTCTTGATACTCAACAACTGGCGCTTGTTCGCTGACAATGTCTTCAACAACTTGCACTGGTTTATCTTCAGGCTTCAATAAAATAAACGCTGCCACACCAGCAACAAGGATAAGCACAACCACCGCAAAAATCAGGTTGTTATTTGATGAACCCTTTTGTACTTCAGGCTCTGACGAATGCTCTGACATAGACACTCCCTTAAAAATAAAACAGATAAAAATACGAAAAAACCATTTAGCCTTGAGCTAATCTTTGCTTCTTCTAGCTTAAAGACTTACAGTTGATAAATAAAGTAAAGACGCACAACTATTTAAATGCAACCATGAGCAGTAAGTTAAAAAAAACACAGCACTCTAAAATCGCTTTATTACTAACAGGTGGTGGCGCGCGAGCGGCTTATCAAGTTGGTGTGCTTAAAGCGATAACGCAAAGCATGCCTCGTACAGCACCGCTGCCCTTTACTATTATTAATGGGACATCAGCTGGCGCAATTAATTCCGCTGCATTAGCATGTTATGCATCGTGTGCGCATTTAGCATGCAAAAAACTTGAATGGGTGTGGAAGAATTTTTCGACCTCTCAGGTTTATAAAAGCGACTTTTTAAGTGTGTTTTTGCATATTACCCGCAACATGCTTACAAGTTTTCAATCTGAACATATAAATCACCCACCAGCGAGTTTACTGAACAATAAGCCGCTGCGAAAACTGCTACACGAAATACTCGATTTATCACGTATCGAACGAAACCTGCATAAAAACTACCTAGATGCAGTGTCGATTACTGCTTCGAGCTATACCACAGGTGACTCTGTGGCATTTTTTCAGTCACTTACACAAAAGCCGTGGCGCAGAGCAAAACGTGAAGGACAAGCAACCCGCATAAATGTTGAGCACTTAATGGCGTCGAGTGCCATACCTATGGTGTTCCCAAGTGTGAATGTGTATAACCACTATTTCGGCGACGGCTCTATTCACCAACTTTCGCCACTGAGTCCGTCGGTTCATTTAGGTGCTGAAAAAATCTTTATTATTGGTGTTGATGAACCAAAAGAACTGCATCCGCCGGGATATCAGCCTCATTACCCTGGCCTTTCCAATATTGCTGGTCACTTACTCGATAGCGTCTTTACCGACACACTTCAGTCTGATTTAGAACGTTTACAACGTATCAATCGCACGCTGAGCCTATTACCTGCACGCGACAAACACCAAGAGCTTAAACAAATCGAAACTTGCGTGATCAATCCATCGCAAAACTTTAATGCAATCGCAGCTCAGTTTTATGATGACATGCCCATGGCAATTAAGGTGTTACTACGTATGATTGGTGTTAAGAAACGTTCGCAATCGAGTTTAACGAGCTACTTACTGTTTGAAAAACGTTATACCCAAAAGCTCATAGAAATTGGCTACCAAGATGGCCTTAAAAAGCTACCTGAAATTCGTAAATTTTTAGAGTTGGAGTAGCTAATCGCTACTCCATACCGTCGAGTAAAAACCGTTCGACCCGCTCTACTCGGCGAGGCTTTCCTTGCAGCACTAAAATATCGCCTGCTAATAAAATAGTTTGTGATGAAGGCGCGTCAATTTCACGGTCTTGTCGGCGCAGCGCTCTAACCGACACACGGCGCTGCTCAAGTTTAAGCTCACTAATTTTCTGATTAACCGCATAAGCGTGTTCTGGCAGAGCTATAACATGTAAATACTCAAGCCTATCTGAACTGGCCTCTTCACCATCGAGTTTATCGCCAGTGAAAAAGCCATTTAAGAACTTATAACGGTTGCGCCGCTCTTTACTAACACGGCGTATGATCCGTGTCATCGGCACACCAGACATATAAAGTACATGCGAAACTAACATTAAACTTGCTTCAAGGGTTTCTGGTACCACCTCAGTAACACCGAGTTCTTTAAGCGTTTCCATTTCGGTATCATCGCGCATTCGTACCAATATCTTTACATCAGGTGCTATTTGTTTGATGGCATCAACAACTATTTGCGTTTGCTCAAAATCGGTAAAGGTAATAATCACCAACCTTGCACGCTCAACGCCCGCTGATTTTAAAATATCTTTTTGATTCACATGGCCAAATATAACCGGTTCACCAGCCGCTTTCGCTTCTTGCAATAAGATAGGGTTACTTTCGACCGCGACGTATTCAATTGCTTCTGGCTTTAAAAAGCGCGCAACAGTTTGCCCAACACGGGAGAAACCACAAATAACGACATGATTTTGATACAAAGGGCTACTTGTCGCGGGCTGTTGCCAGTACTGTCCTGCATGGCTTAAAAGGCCAAGTTTTTTGAGAATAAGCGGTGTTTTTTCAATTAAGTAAGGCGTTAGCGCCATCGAAAGCACGCCAACTGCAATTAAAAACGAAGCTTGCTCTGAGCTTATCAGCAAATGCTGCGAAGCAAGTGCAATTAATACAAAGCCAAATTCTCCCATTTGCCAAAGCATAATACCCGCTGATACCGCATCTTGCTTTCGCTCCCCCATCACTTGCGCAGCAATCGCAAGCACCGCTATTTTAAATAGCAATAAACCAATTAATACCGCGATGATCCAGTACCAACTATTAAGTACATAAAGCACATCTAGCTGCATACCAACAGTCACAAAGAATAGCCCCATTAATATATCGCGAAATGGTCTAATATCGGCTTCAAGTTGGTGACGATAATGGCTTTCTCCTAACATCATGCCGGCTAAAAAGGCGCCTAACGCCATCGATAAACCAAATAGGTAAGTCAAGCCTGCAGCAAACAAGGCAACCAATAAAGTCGTTAGCATAAATAGTTCATCGGTTCTTACCAGCGCTATTTCGCTAAACACTTTAGGCAAAATCCATTTACCTATGCCGAACAATAAAATACACACTAAAGCACCTTTAGTAAGTGCAAAAGCCAATGCACCGGCAATTTCTTCAGAGCCACTTTGGGCTAGCAAGGGGTAAACAATGAGCAGAGGGACAACAGCAATATCTTGAAACAGCAACACCCCTATTGCCAACTGGCCGCGGCGCTGGTTTAAATCTCCAGATTCTTTAAGTAGCTTAACCACCACCGCTGTTGAAGACAGCGCCATTAAACTAGCAATAGTAAAACTGTTTAAAAGGCTGTGCTCAAGCAGCAGTAAAATTAGCATAAACACTATGCTGGTCACCACGACCTGTAAGGAGCCAAGGCCAAATACAATATTGCGCATTGCCATTAAACGCGGCAATGAAAACTCAAGCCCTAAGCTAAACAGTAAAAACACAATGCCGAGCTCAGCAACAAAGTGCATTTCATGGCTTTGCGCCATCCAGCCAATACCATGACTCCCTGCCATTACACCTGTCGCAAGATAAGCAAGAATGGGTGGTAAACCAATTCGCTTGAAAAACCAAACAAATAATACGGCAGCGACGAGCAAGCCAAACACTTGGATCAGCACATTTTGCAAGCAATCAACTCCCTAGACTTGGTGACAAAACTGGTTTCTCTTTTAAATATAGCAACCATCTGTTTTTCGGCCAGTTTAAAAATATGGCACAAATCTCGCTACATGGGGGTATCTAAACACTCCGGGGGGAGAATTATCATGGAAAATGTCCATATTTTGACGCAGCGGGTGTCTGCGCGAGGCGAGTTTCTGCCGTTTTCGGCAGAGCATTACCGAATAAATGAAACAAATAGTCCACACGATTTGGTCGCAAAGTTACAAACCACGTTATCAATCGAAGAAATTTTGACTATTTTTGCCGAGCACGCAAAGCAACTAATCAATTTATCTGGCTTACAGTTCCAATCTGCACTCGGAGTGTCACAAAGCGCAGGCAGCGATACCAGCCAAACACCGTACTCTTTTGATTTAGATATCGAAAGTGAACGCTTAGGGCAGCTAATTTACTTTAGTCAGTTCCCTATGGGTAAAGCGATTGAAGCAAAATTAAAGCAGCTCCATACAGCCCTCGTTTACCCATTACGTAATGCGCTTATGTACACCCGCGTATTACGTTTAGCGACTAAAGATGCGCTAACAGGCTTAAATAACCGTAGTCAATTTAATGACAGCTTGGCACAAAAGCTAGAACGTTGCCGCCGTCAACATCGCCCATTTAGCTTAATGTTGCTTGATTTAGATAACTTTAAACAAGTAAACGATAACTTTGGTCATAAAATTGGCGATGATGTGTTACAAGAATTTGCTAACGTACTGCGCAGTAGTGTGCGCGGCACTGACTCGATTTTCCGCTTTGGTGGAGATGAGTTTGCATTATTAATCGATGACCCTGAGTTTACCACCAATAAGGTGATAGCTGATCGCATTATGAGCTTAGTTGCTAACTCAGGGTTGATGGCTCAATATGATGTAACATCAAGCATTGGTTATACGCTAGCCAACAACCAAGACTGCGAAAACGAAGTGTTTGCCCGTGCTGACAAGGGCCTTTATAAGGCAAAAGCAGCAGGAAGAAACTGCGCAAGAGCTTACTAATTGAGTAAAAGCCTAGCATCCCCCGCTAGGCTTTTTTGTTTATAAGTTTATAACCAAATAATACTAACCAAAAACCAGCGAAGAAGCCGCTTAATAAGTAAAGCAAGGCAGCCATGGTGGTAAGGGGCGATACCATCACTAATGCCAGCGGCGTAAGCACGCCCAATATAAAGAAAATACCGCCTTTGCCTGACCAGTAACCTAGCAGCAATAATGAGCATACTAGGCCGCCAGCTAGTGCATAAAAAAGTGTATTTATTGTCAGCTCTGTATAAGCAAAACCAGCAACTACAGCCACTAGCACCGACAACGCAAAACCTAGTGGTGCTTTATTAACTAGTGATAAACCTACATGAGGTTGTTCACTCATAGAGTGTCTCCCAAAGAATTCCATCTTCAACACTGTGCTGTTCACTAACAAAGTAGCCAACAACTTGCACAAGTTGATCGTTATAAAAAATTAGTGGTGTCTGCGCACGTAACCAAGGAGCTACTTTGGCATCTTTAAACCAATGTTTTAAGGTGTTTGAGCCGGGTTTATATAAAGGTTTGATACGTGCTTGTGGCTTATTAAACTCAACCCTTACTTGCTCATCCTGCTTTGGTTTTCTAATGCCCTTGCCCGCTTTCACTATTAGTTTTCGGCCATCTGTCAGTTCAATGCCCTGCAAAGTTATATCCATCGCCTCAGGTCTTGCCTGCTCCTTCACAAAGTACCAATGCTGCTGATGCCGACGAACATCACCGCTTTGCAAACAAATTTTTAACTGGGCATCGGCTTTTGCCGTTAAACCTTGCTCAATAATTTGCTGTAGCTGATTCTCAGAAGGTAGTTGATGGGTAAACTGGTTAAGCCACGCACGGACAAGGTTTGCTTGTCTGGGCTGGCTAAAGGGCGAAATTGCCTGACAACTTAAGCCACCCTGCGAATTTTGGCAATGCGCAAGGTCACTTTGCGTATATTCATCGAGCAGTGATTGCTGTTGCTGTAAAAGCCGAATACTGCGCGCTGCGCTTTTTTCAAACCCTTGAAAACGCTTCGTTAAAATAGGCAGAACCTGATGACGTAAAAAATTGCGTTCAAAGCGCTCATCAACATTTGAATCATCGGTGATATGAGTAATAGCAAATTCATCGGCAAATTGTTCAATTTGCTCACGCGAGATATTAATCAATGGTCTAAAACACACACGCCCAGACGCTAATAATCGTGTTTGTGGCATTGATGCTAAGCCCTGCAAGCCTGAGCCGCGCTTTAGACGAAGTAAGAAGGTCTCAAGTTGATCATTTAAGTGCTGGCCAAGCAGTATTACACTACCTAACATACAGTTTTCGTCGAGTGCTTGGTATCGTGCCTCTCGTGCCTGTGCCTCAAGTGATGTACGCGAGCGCTGATGAATTTCAACCTGCACAGCTTTAAATGAGACATCGAGCTCTTCACATAGCGATTGGCAAAACCCTTGCCACTCATCAGCATACTTGCTCAAACCATGATTAACATACACAGCTTCAATTTTAAGTTCAGAGTGCTGCTGTTGAGCTTGCTTCATTAAATGTAACAATACAACCGAATCTACACCGCCAGATAAGGCAACGCTAAAGCAACTTTGCTGAGCGTTCAGCAAAGGCAGCAATTGTGCTAAAAAATGGTGGTATAAATCTGATGTTTGCATTAAAAACCAACGAGTATACAAGCGTCTTTGTTATCGGCATTATAAAACAAAAAAAGCCGCAAAAGCGGCTTTTTTCAATTTTAAGCTGTGTTTAGCAATAGCCAAACGACATTAAACGTTTGTAACGCTGATCAAGCATTTCATCTAGTGAAAGGCCTTGTAAATCAGCTAGGTCACGTTTAAGTTGGTTTTTGAGATTACGCGCCATCGCATCGTAATTCCGATGTGCGCCACCAAGTGGCTCATCAATTACGTTGTTGATTAAATCAAGCTCTTTAACACGTGCAGCTGTTACACCCATGGCTTCTGCAGCTAATGGTGCCTTGTCTGCGCTTTTCCATAAGATTGATGCACAACCTTCTGGCGAAATTACAGAGTAAGTGCTGTATTGCAACATGTTAACGCGGTCGCCCACACCAATAGCTAATGCACCACCAGAACCACCTTCACCGATAACAGTACAGATAGTGGGTACTTTTAACGCAGCCATTACTTTAAGATTACGCGCAATTGCTTCACTTTGACCACGCTCTTCAGCGCCAACACCTGGGTATGCACCAGGGGTGTCGATAAAAGTCATGATTGGCATTTTGAAACGCTCAGCCATTTCCATTAAGCGTAATGCTTTACGGTAACCTTCTGGCTTTGGCATACCAAAGTTGCGTTTAATTTTTTCAGCCGTGTCACGCCCTTTTTGTTGGCCAATAACCATCACTGGTTGACCTTCAAAACGTGCAACACCACCTAAAATAGCTGGGTCGTTAGCAAAAGTACGGTCGCCTGCTAGTTCGTCAAATTCCGTGAAAATGCGCTCGATGTAATCACGAGTATAAGGACGCAACGGATGACGGGCTAACTGAGAAACCTGCCAAGCACCTAATTCAGAGAAAATTTTCTCTTTCATTTCAGCACTTTTCTCTTTTAATCGACTGACTTCCTCTTCTAATCCAAGGTCTAATTCGCCAGCGCGGCTTACATTTTGTAATTCTTCAATTTTTGCTTCTAATTCAGCGATTGGAAGCTCAAAATCAAGATAATTGAGGCTCATGCTCTAAACTACCTAATTAGTTAAATTCTAGTTCTACATCTTGCGCCGCCATCAGCGATAACTTGTGAATTAAGTCATCACTCGGCGTAACACACCATTCGGTTCCTAAAGTAATCTCAGCCAACGCATCCGGACGTTGATAGAATACTTTAATAGGACAAGTACCAAACTTATAAGGTTCCAGCACTTTTTGTAAATTATCGAAGAAGTTCGCCTCGATCTGCACCATATTCAAGGTCATTTTAATCGCTTTTATACGTTTTTCTCGCGCCTGTGCGATGGTGCATATGTCTCTAGCGGTCATTGTAATGCCACCAGAGAAGTTATCAAAGCTGACCTGTCCAGATATTACCAAGATATTGTTTACTTGCAGCAAATCTTGGTACATTTCAAACTGTTCTGGGAATAAGCGTACATCAATACGGGCACTCTTGTCATCTAAAGTTACAAGACCCCATCGATTTCCCTTTTTGTTTATCAAAGTACGAGCAGAGATCACTAAGCCTGCAGCCGTTGACTGCACATCGCGGTTAGTGGGTTGTAAATCGACCAGCCTTCCTGATGTATAATGCTTTAACTCTTTACGATACTGATTAATTGGGTGGCCAGTTAAGTACAGCCCTAAAGTTTCTTTCTCACCGTCTAGCCACTCATTGTCGGTTAAATCTGTGGCTTTAATAAATGCTTGTTCAACTTCATCTGGCTCTGTAGCAAGTAATCCAAATAAATCTGCCTGCCCAAGTGACTCAGCCTTATGGTGCTGATCGGCCGCCCGCATGGCATCTTTTAAGCTTGCGAGTAAGGTTGCACGGCCAGGCTGGGTTTTATCTGGGCCAAGTTGGTCGAGCGCTCCGGCATAAATAAGCTTTTCAACAACACGCTTGTTTAAACGCTTTAAGTCAACACGGGCACAAAAATCAAATAAGTCCTTAAACGGGCCACCTTCGCTACGAGCTTCTAAAATAGCTTCAACAGGCGCCTCACCAACTCCTTTAATGGCACCGATACCGTAAACAATTTCACCTTGTAGATTAACCGTAAACTTGTACTCACCGGCATTGACATCTGGCGGTAACAAGGTCAGTTTCATGTTTTCACATTCATCTACCAAGGTAACAATTTTATCGGTGTTATCCATATCTGCCGACATTACCGCAGCCATAAACTCTGCTGGGTAGTGGGTTTTCATCCACAGCGTTTGGTACGATACTAAGGCATAAGCAGCTGAGTGAGATTTATTGAAGCCATAACCTGCGAACTTCTCTACCAAGTCGAAGATTTTCATTGCAAGTTCGCCGTCAACTCCGTTTTTAACAGCGCCTTCTTCGAAGGTTGAACGTTGCTTTGCCATCTCCTCTGGCTTTTTCTTACCCATCGCACGACGCAGCATATCAGCGCCACCTAGCGTATAACCAGCCAGTACCTGGGCAATTTGCATTACTTGTTCTTGATAAAGAATGATACCGTAGGTTGGCTCAAGGATTGGTTGCAAGCTATCGTGTTGCCACTGCGCATCTGGGTAAGATAACTCTTCGCGGCCATGCTTACGGTCGATAAAGTTATCTACCATGCCTGATTGCAATGGACCTGGGCGAAATAGTGCTACCAGTGCGATCATATCCTCGAAGCAGTCGGGCTTTAGACGACGAATAAGGTCTTTCATACCACGAGATTCGAGCTGGAATACCGCGGTGGTTTCGGCGCGTAGCAGTAACTCAATACTTGGCTTATCATCAAGTGGAATAGCGTTGATATCAACGGGCTTTTTACCCTCACGAGCTAAGCGCTCGTTAGTCATATCAAGTGCCCACTGCAAGATGGTAAGTGTTCTAAGACCTAAGAAGTCAAACTTTACTAAACCCGCCGTCTCGACGTCGTTTTTATCAAATTGTGTTACCGGGAATTTACCCTCATCATCACAATAAAGAGCGGCAAAGTCAGTGATTGTGGTGGGTGATATTACAACACCACCAGCGTGCTTACCGGCGTTACGTGTACAGCCTTCAAGGATGCGACACATATCAATAAGCTCTTTGACCTCTTCATCACCGTCGTAGGCTTCTTGTAAACGCGGCTCAACATCAAACGCTTTAGCCAAGGTCATGCCCGGATCGCCCGGTACTAGTTTAGAAATACGATCAACAAAGCCGTAAGGGTGACCAAGTACACGGCCTACGTCACGGATAACCGCTTTTGCAGCCATGGTACCAAAGGTAATGATCTGAGATACCGCGTCACGACCATAAAGCGCCGCTACGTGATCAATTACCTCATCACGCCTATCCATACAAAAATCGACGTCGAAATCGGGCATTGAGATACGTTCTGGGTTCAAGAAACGTTCGAATAGTAAGTCAAATTCGAGTGGATCGAGGTCGGTGATCTTCAGTGCATAAGCAACCAATGAACCTGCACCAGAACCACGCCCTGGACCTACCGGAATATTGTTATCTTTACTCCACTGAATGAACTCCATTACGATCAAGAAGTAACCTGGGAAACCCATTTGGTTGATTACGTCGAGCTCTATTTTCAGACGCTCATCATACTCGCCACGTTTTTCTTTTCGCTCTTGCTCATCTGGGAATAAAAACTGTAAACGCTCTTCAAGACCATCTTCAGAGACCTTAACCAAGAAGTCTTCAATTTTTAGCGAACCGGTTGGGTAATCTGGTAAGAAGTAAGTCCCGAGCTGCACGGTCACATTACAGCGCTTAGCAATTTCAACAGTGTTTTCTAGCGCTTCAGGAATATCGCTAAATAGCTCAGCCATTTGCTCAGCCGTTTTAAGGTATTGCTGCTCAGAAAAACGTTTTGGTCTACGTTTATCTTCTAAGGTGTAACCGTCATGGATTGCAACGCGGATTTCATGGGCTTCAAAGTTTTCTGGCTTTAAAAATACTACTTCGTTAGTTGCCACTACAGGTAACTGCTCTTTTGCGGCAAGCTCAACAGCTAGGTGTAAATAGTCTTCTTCTAAAGCACGTTCCGTACGAATAAGCTCAATGTAATAATGATCGCTAAAATGTTGCTTATAAAAGCTAACGACCGATTCTATAAGCCCAGGGTTACCTTTTAATAATGCTTTACCTAAGTCGCCATCTTTAGCGCCAGATAATAAAATTAGGCCACTTTTGTGCTCCACCAGCCATTCACGGTCAACCACAGGCCGATGAAATAAATGTCCGCGTTGGTACGCTTTAGAGATCAACAAGGTGAGGTTTTTATAGCCTTCGTTATCTTTCGCTAAGATGGTAATTCGGCTAGGTTCATCTTCAAATTCAGGGCTTCTGAGCCAAAAATCTGCGCCGACAATAGGCTTAATCCCAGCGCCATGGGCAGCACCATAAAAACGCACCAAACCACATAAGTTCATCTGATCTGTGATAGCCAACGCAGGCATTTGCAGCTCTTCTGCTTTAGCGACAATTGGCTTAGTTTTAGCGAGGCCATCCACCATTGAGAAATCTGAGTGAACACGTAAGTGAACAAATTGCGGCGCAGGCATTACAGTTGCTCTCCTTTTAACGCCAAAATGCGCTGAACAGGTTTAAAGCTCTTACGATGCTCTGCAATTGCCCCGTATTGTTCGAGTGCCGCAAAGTGCGCTTTAGTTGGATAGCCCTTATGACCTGCAAAGCCATAGTCAGGATAACGCTTATCAAGCTCAATCATTTCTTCGTCACGGGCAACTTTCGCTAGAATAGATGCCGCCGAAATCTCTTCAACTAGGCTATCGCCTTTTACTACCGCCTGTGCTGGCACAGTTAATTGACTAGGCACACGGTTACCATCAATAAAAACAAACTCTGGCTTTACACTTAAGCCTTCAACTGCGCGGCTCATCGCGAGCATGGTGGCATGTAAAATATTTAGCTCATCAATCTCAGTTGGGCTACAACGGCCAATAGCATAGCACAGGGCTTTTTCTTTTATTTCTGCCGCTAATAATTGACGTTTTTTGTCTGATAACTTTTTAGAATCGGCTAACCCTGCAATTGGCTGATTTGGGTCCAGTATTACCGCAGCAGTTACAACATCACCGACCAATGGACCACGGCCAACTTCATCTACACCAGCAATATAATTAACATTCGGTCGTTCAATTTGCATTTAGTAACTCCGCGACTGCTGCTGCAGCTTGTTCATTGGCATTTAATCTAATGTTTTTATGTATGGCTAAAAAGCGCGCTTTTAGTTCGCTGTTATCGGTATTAAGCATAGGTGTTAGCGCAGCCGATAGGTTTTCAACATTACACTCAGTTTGTAGGTACTCTGGGACGAGTTCTTCATCGGCTAATAAATTAGGCAACGAGAAATACTTAATGTTAAACGTGAATAAGGTTTTGAAAATCCAGTAACTCAATGGCTTAATTTTGTAGCCCACAACCATCGGCTTTTTATACAGCATACCTTCAAGTGTTGCGGTTCCTGAGGCTAGCAAAATGGCATCAGCGGCTTGCATTGCAAGATTTGACTGACCATCCAATAATTGCAGTTTTAGATCAGGGGCTGTTTTTTCTAAAATCTCACAAAACTGTGCTTTTCGTTTTTCATTGACTAACGGCACCACAATTTTAAGGTCAGGATTTTGCGCTTGTAATTTCGCCGCTGTTTCAATGTAAGTTTCGCTTAAAAGCCCTACTTCAGAACCTCGACTACCAGGTAGTAATGCAAGTACTTTATCTGTTTGTGCCAATCCAAGTTGATTACGAGCCTCGGTTTGGTCGTGCTCAAGAGCAATATCATCAGCCAGAGTATGACCCACAAACGTACAAGGTACATCGTGCTTATCATAAAAGGCTTTTTCGAACGGCAATAATGCCAACACTAAGTTAGTGGCGGCACTGATTTTATGAATGCGTTTTTCGCGCCACGCCCACACTGACGGGCTAACATATTGTACTGTTTTAATACCCGCCTCTTTTAGCGGCTTTTCAACTCGCAAGTTAAAGTCAGGGGCATCGATACCAATAAATACATCTGGTGGGTTATCGATAAAATGCTGCACCAATTGTTTACGTATTTTTAGTAGGCGCGGTAATCGGCCAAGTACTTCAACTAAGCCCATTACAGATAATTCGTCCATATCGAATAATGTTTTACAGCCAGCCGCTTGCATACGCGGGCCTGCAATCCCCTCAAATATGGCATCTGGAAAACGGCGTTTAAGTGCTTTTACTAGCCCTTCACCTAAAATATCACCTGATAACTCACCTGCCACCAAGGCAATACGTAACGGCTTTGTTTGTTCTTTCATTCGTTGATAATTCGCAACTTTTGGCACTAATAAAAATGAGTTTACCGTGTTTTAGCAGTCGGATAAATGTCACACGAGTAATTAATACTAGAATTTAAATAAGTGCTTATTCATTAACCTAGGTAACCAGCTAAGAAAGTAAACAATTAATTTTTTAGCCGAGAGAATACCTATAAGTGAGTAATCTTTTTGTTCTATAAAAACTGGCTAAAAGTTTTCGATAAGGTAATTAATCGATTGAAAAGTTAGGCTTTAATCTCTAGTCTGTAGAAATGATGAACAATTATTTAATCTTATTTTCTTATTTTTCTATTGACTAAAATGGATACAAGGTTAATATTCACAAAGTTTCAATAATTACTGAAACTTCATAACCAATAATTTGTCGTGTCTACCGCACTCGCTAACAAGGAGCTAAACAATGATAGATGAAACATTTGTGGATCTATCGCGATTGCAGTTTGCAATCACTGCCCTCTTTCACTTCCTATTTGTTCCCCTTACTTTAGGTATGACGTGGATTTTGGTGATCATGGAATCCGTTTACGTGATGACTGGTCGCGAAATTTATCGTGATATGACTAAATTCTGGGGTAAGTTATTTGGTATTAACTTTGCGATTGGTGTGGCGACAGGTCTAACCATGGAGTTCGAGTTTGGTACCAACTGGTCTTACTACTCTCACTACGTGGGCGATATTTTTGGCGCTCCACTGGCGATTGAAGGCTTAATGGCATTCTTTTTAGAGTCAACCTTTGTCGGTATGTTCTTTTTAGGTTGGGAGCGACTAACAAAACGTCAGCATTTAGCTGCAACTTTCCTTATGGCTCTAGGTACTAACCTTTCAGCTTTATGGATTTTGATTGCCAATGGTTGGATGCAAAACCCTGTAGGGGCTGAGTTTAATTATCAAACCATGCGCATGGAAATGACCAGCTTTGCTGAACTGGTATTCAATCCCGTCGCACAAGTTAAGTTTATTCATACCGTTTCGGCAGGGTATGTTGCAGCATCTATGTTTGTACTGGGCATTAGTAGCTGGTACATCCTAAAAGGTCGCGATCTTGCTTTTGCTAAACGCTCGTTTTCGGTTGCTTCTGGGTTTGGTTTAGCGTCTATCCTTTGTGTTATTTTACTTGGTGATGAATCTGGCTACGAAGTTGGCGAGGTACAAAAAGTTAAACTCGCAACCATTGAAGCTGAGTGGCACACCGAAGAAGCCCCTGCTGCATTCACTCTGGTCGGTATTCCTGATTCAGAAGAGCAAGTCACCCACGCTGCTGTTAAAATACCTTATGCACTGGGCATCATTGCAACTCGCTCTATTGATGAACAGGTAACGGGTATTAAAGATCTAGAAAAGCAACACGAAGTACGAATTCGTAATGGCATGGTTGCATACGAATACTTAGAGAAGCTTCGAGGTGGTGAAGACACTCCAGAAAACATTGCAAAATTCGATAGCTTAAAAGACGACCTTGGCTATGGTTTACTACTAAAACGCTATACGCCTAACGTGGTAGATGCCACAGAAGAGCACATTCAAAAAGCAGTGAAAGATTCGTTCCCTAAAGTTGGCCCTATGTTTTGGTCCTTCAGAATTATGGTCGGTTGCGGTGTGATCATGCTAGGCGTATTCGTGCTTGCATTTTATTACAACGCGCACCGCATTATTGAGCAAAAACGCTGGTTATTATGGGCTGCGGTATGGAGTATTCCACTGCCGTGGATTGCCATTGAATTTGGTTGGATTGTTGCTGAATATGGCCGCCAACCATGGGCTATTTCAGAGATTCTACCAACCTTCTTGGCAACCTCATCTCTGACGGTAAACGATTTACTTATCAGCATTACTGGCTTCATTATCTTTTACACAGGGCTTGCTGCTGTAGAAGGCTGGTTAATGCTGCGCTTTATTAAACAAGGTCCAAGCTCGCTTCATATTGGTAAATATCACCATGAACTTGCTAAAGCAGATTCACTTGCAAGCCAAGGAGCTCAGTCATGATTTTTGATTACGAAACATTAAAACTAATCTGGTGGCTGTTAATTGGTGTATTACTGATTGGCTTTGCAGTGACCGATGGCATGGACATGGGTGTGGCAATTTTGCTTCGCCTAGTTGGTAAAACCGATGTGGAGCGCCGTACTGTAATTAACACCATAGGTGCTCACTGGGATGGTAACCAAGTTTGGTTCATCACCGCTGGGGGTGCACTGTTTGCTGCTTGGCCTATGGTATACGCGGCCGCGTTCTCTGGCTTTTACTTTGCTATGATGCTGGTGTTATTTGCGTTATTTTTCAGACCGCTTGGTTTTGATTACCGCTCAAAAATAGACTCACCACGTTGGCGAAACAACTGGGATTGGGGCTTATTTGCAGGCAGCTTTATCCCTGCTTTAGTATTTGGTGTGGCATTTGGTAACTTATTACTGGGCGTGCCTTATCATATCGACGACCTACTGCGTGTTAGTTATCAAGGTTCATTCTTTGCGTTATTAAACCCATTTGCCATTGTTGTAGGCTTAGTAAGCGTACTGATGTTGGTTGGTCATGCAGGCATGTGGCTACAACTTCGTACGGATGCAGAGGTTGCAAAACGCTCAGCACAATACGGTCAATATGCGCTGATGGCGTTTATTGTGTTGTTTGCCTTGGCAGGTGTGTGGGTATCGCAAATTGACGGTTATAAAATCGTTAGCATGGGTGATACTCAAGGTTTTGCAAACCCGCTTGGTAAAACAGTCACGCAGGCACCGGGTGCATGGCTTGATAACTATACAAAAATGCCATTAACCATGCTGTTCCCTGCCCTTGCATTCGTGATGGCGGCACTGGCGATTGTGTTATCTAAATTACAAAAACCAGCAATGGCCCTGATTGCATCAAGCTTAATGCTTGCAGGCGTAATTTTAACTGCGGGTATGTCAATGTTCCCGTTCGTTATGCCTTCGAGTAACAACCCAAATATTAGTTTAACTATGTGGGATGCGGTTTCGAGCCATATGACTCTCAACGTGATGTTTATTGCAGCAGTTATTTTTGTACCACTTATTCTTATTTACACAACATGGTGCTATGTGAAGATGTGGCGCAAAGTAACCATCAGTGAAATCGAAAACAACACGCACGGTAGCTACTAAGGAGATTTAATTATGTGGTATTTTGCCTGGATTTTAGGTGTTCTATTAGCCTGTACCCTTGGGGTGATCAACGTAATGTGGTACGAATTTCACCAACATAAAGATTCGATTGCTGATGATGAGCTAGAGCTTTACGCGAGACTCAAAAACACCGATGACAACTAAACCCCGACCAAATCGCGCGCAGCAACAAACGCTGCGCGCTTTTTTAAAGCAATATAGTCAGTCCGCTTCAGGGCTTCTTAAATTAAGCATTAGTTTGGGCACACTCAACGCCCTATTAATGATTGCCTCTTGTTATCTTCTTGCAAACGCGGCTCATCAAGTCATGTTTGAACAAGCAAACTTGCAAGCCGTAAGCCCATTATTATGGCCGCTGGCTGGGCTAATTTTAGTTCGTGCTTTGTTGGTTGCCCTAAGTGAACGAGTGAGTAACCTCGCCGCGTTAAAAATAAAGAACGTGATGCGAAATACACTGCTAGAAAAGCTCAGCAAACTTGGGCCAGCCTACAGTGAACAAAAAGGTCATGGCGCAACACTTAACACCTTACATAATGGGGTTGAAGCACTGCATCAATATTACGCCAACTATATTCCAAGTGTGGCTTACAGTGCGCTTATTCCATTAGCGATATTAGTGGTGATTTTTCCAACCGATTACAAAGCAGGCCTCATATTCCTTTTAACTGCCCCGCTGATCCCCTTTTTTATGATTTTAGTGGGCCATAAAGCGGAGCAGTTAAACCAAGACCGCTGGCAACAACTCGCGGTACTTGGCAATTACTTTTTTGACCGATTACAAGGCCTAACTCAACTCAAGCTCTTTAATGCAACCAAGCGTGAGCTAAATAGCATCAGTCAGATTTCTGATGATTACCGTGGAGCAACCATGGGTGTATTGAAAGTCGCCTTTATATCGTCTTTCGCCCTTGAGTTTTTAGCCACCATTAGTGTGGCACTTGTTGCCGTTATCATTGGCTTTAGATTATTTTTTGGAACGCTCGATTTTGCCACTGGATTTGTGGTGTTACTACTAGCCCCTGAGTTTTACTTACCACTTCGACAAATGGGCACTCATTATCATGCAAAACTTGAAGGGATCAGTGCCGCTGCTGATATGGTCGACATAATCAATCAAAACGACGCTGATGAAAATTTGGGTACATCTAAACTTGAGTTACCGATAAAAGATATACAGCTGAATGCGCTTACCTTTCATTACCCAGAAACAAACGAAGGGGTAACTGATATCAACTTAGCCCTGCCAAGCACAGGCTTAATTGCCTTTGTGGGTGAAAGTGGCTCGGGTAAAAGTACCTTGTTTGATTGCCTATTGGGTTTTCATCATCAGGCCAATAGTGCCATTAGCATTAACGGGCAACCACTTAGTGATACTGCATTAGCTGATTGGCAAGCACAGCTGGCGTGGATCCCACAGCAAGCCACGTTATTTTATCGGACCGTTGCAGAGAACCTGCGTTTAGCTAAACCCAATGCAAGCCAAACAGAACTCGATGAAGCAGCAAGTAAAGCTGGCGCACTTGAGTTTATTACTGCCTTACCTGATGGCTTTGATAGCTTGCTAGGTGAACAAGGCGAAGGCCTCTCTGGTGGGCAAAAGCAGCGCATAGCCCTTGCCCGTGCATTTTTGAAGAATGCCCCAGTGCTGATGTTAGATGAGCCTACCGCTCACTTAGACAGCCAAACCGAGCATTTAATCAACCAAGCAATCCGCGATTATGCAAAAGATCACTTAGTGCTGGTTATTGCTCACCGACTGAATACGGTTAAACACGCCGATAATATTTACGTTCTGCAACAAGGTCACATTGTTGAATCTGGTCAGTACCAGCAACTGACTGAGCAAGCTGGCCTATTTGCTAAACTGGTGAGTCAAGGTGACGCCCATGCATAAATTTATACGTCTATTAAAACTGTGCAAACCTCATACTGGCATGTTGCTTTTAGGGGCTTTTTTAGCAAGCTTAACGGTACTCGCTAATGTGGGCTTGCTCGCAATATCTGGGTGGTTTTTAGCAGCCATGGCAGCGGCGGGCATTGCGGGTGTGCAGATGAATTACTTTACCCCAGCTGGAGTGATCCGCTTTTTAGCTATCGTGCGCACAGCGTCTCGTTACGGTGAGCGGATGATAACTCATAATGCTACCTTTTTATTACTGAGCGAAATTCGCGTAAACATGTTCAAGACTCTGAGCCAACTGAACAATGTTGACTTAGCAATGAGTCGTAGTAGCGATTTATTTAACCGGCTACAGAATGATGTAGATGCGCTGGATAAATTCTACCTCAATGTACTGCTGCCGATTATTGTCGCCTTGATCAGCATTCCTATAGTAATGGCCTTCATGGCCATGTATAACGCTGAGGTTGCATTAGTGTGCTTTACTTCACTGATGATTATTGGCGTGCTGCTTCCCGCATTGTTAAGCCATAAGCTTCATCAACAAGCGGATACAGAAACCCAGCTCTCAGCCGAGTTAAGATCTGAACTTGCCGATACACTATCAGGTGCCAGAGAGCTTGCTGTCTATCAAGCACACGCGGCGCAATTAGCGCATTGTGACTCACTCAGTAAACAATACAACAACCAGCTCTATAATCACCACAAAGCCGTGGCAAACAGTAATGGTTTAAGCACTTTGGTGATCCAACTCACCATGCTGGCCAGTGTCTTTATGATAATTCCACTGGTTGCAATGGGGAGTATGAAAAACGTTGAACTGGCGATGCTCGCGTTATTTGTATTAGCAAGCTTTGAAACCGTGCTCACCCTGCCTACGGCATTTATTGAATTGCCGCTTACTTTAAGTGCCGCAAAGCGACTGTTTGATCTTGAAGATAAACACAACAGCTTAGCCGAAAAGCCAAACAACTTAGATGATCAGCTAGCAAACCAATTAGCTGACAAATCAGGGCTTGGTCTTGAGCTAAGCGAGGTCAATTACCAATACTTGGGGGCAAAAAGTAAAGCCCTTAGCAATATCAATTTTGCGATTACACCCGGCAGTAAAGTTGCCCTAGTCGGTGCCAGTGGCAGTGGCAAAACCACTCTAGTTAACTTACTCACGGGCCTTTGGCCGCTGCAATCAGGCTCATTAAAGCTCACCACCAAGCAAGATAATTTTGAACTTGAAAGCTTGAGCACTGCAACACGCTTTAAGCAGCTAACGATAGTTGCCCAGCAGCATCATATTTTTGATGGCACGCTACGTGAAAATCTTCGTTATGCAGCTTTTGATGCGACAGATGAGATGCTAATTGAAGCCTGTGAAAACGCTGAACTTGGCTCTTGGCTTAAGAACTTAAAAGCCGGCCTTAATACCCGCTTAGGAACCGCAGGCAGAAAGCTTTCTCATGGTCAGTCACGTCGTATTGCCATAGCTCAAGCCCTATTAAGGCAAGGTAATTTAATCATTCTTGATGAGCCAACAGAGAGTCTAGATAACCACACTAAGCAAAACTTGCTGACTACACTTGAGAAAATATGGGCAGATAAAACCATGTTGACCATTACCCACGACCCAGCAATGCTAAGTCGTGTTGATAAGGTTATTTGGTTAGAACAAGGACAAGTAAGAGCCTTTGCAAGTCATGCTGAATTGATGGCTAATGAAGCCGACTACGTAGAGCTTATTACCCGTTTTTAATCGAGCTGCTCAACAGTAACGTCAATCACACCTTGCTTGACTGAGGCAATTTGTGAAAACGCCTTTTTTGATAAATCGATAATACGACCGCGGATAAATGGGCCGCGGTCATTAATGGTAACAATCACACTTTTATTGTTACTAATATTGGTGACCCTCACTCTGCTGCCAAAGCCAAGCGTTTGATGAGCCGCGCTCCATGCCTGTTGATTAAACACCTCACCACTTGCTGTCATTCGGCCATGATATTTATCAGCGTAATAACTGGCTTTGCCTTTTTCTATTGCTCCTTTAGATACCGAAGGCGCACTACTACAACCACTTATTATTAAGCTTAACAATGCAAAGATGATGAGTTTATTCATATTACTAGATCCTTTTTTGTCGTGAAGATAACAAGCACTGACTTAGCAAAACCTGAACTATAAAAACAAAAAAGCCACCTTACGGTGGCTTTTAGTAATTAGCTTTTGATTAGCGAATAATTCCGCGCTCAGAGCTTTTCACGAAGTCTATCATCAACTGAACAGCTGGATACTTCGCAGCATCTTCACTTAGCTCAGCGATTGCTTCTTCAACACCTAAACTCTTACGGTAAAGCGTTTTATATGCACGGCGTGTTGCCATGATTTCATCGCTTTCAAAACCACGGCGTTTCATGCCTTCAGTATTGATTGCTACAGGGCCTGCCGGCGTGCCAATGGTCGTTACAAATGGTGGCACATCTTTATTAACACCTGAGTACATACCAACAAAGGCATGTGAACCAATTTTACAGAACTGGTGAACACCTGAATTACCAGCAAGGATCACCCAGTCACCTACGTGTACGTGGCCAGCAACAGAGGCATTATTAGCAAAAATAACGTTATCACCCACTACTGCATCATGCGCAACGTGTGTGTAAGCCATAAATAAGTTGTTGCTACCAATTTTTGTTACACCTTGGTCTTGAATCGTACCACGGTGAATGGTCGCACACTCACGGATCACATTGTTGTCACCAATGATCAAGGTTGTAGGCTCATTCGCGTACTTTTTGTCTTGGCACGCTTCACCGACCGAAGCAAATTGGAAAATATGGTTACCAGAACCAATCGTCGATGGGCCTTTTACAACCACATGAGATTCGATGATACAGTTATCACCAATAGTAACATCGTTACCGATGTAGCTATAAGGGCCAACTGATACGTTATTTCCAAGTTTTGCACCTGGTTCGATTATCGCCGTAGGATGGATCACTATTAAAACTCTCTTCTCGCACACATGATTTCGGCAGTACACACTACTTTGCCGTCAACTTTTGCTTCTGCTGCAAACTTCCATATATTGCGGCGCTCTTTTAAAAACTCTACATGTAAATGCATAGTATCGCCAGGTAATACTGGCTGTTTAAATCGCGCATTATCAATCGCAGCGAATAAATATAGTTCGTTATCGCTACGATTTTCAACTGTCTTAAAGCCAAGTAAGCCAGTTGCTTGGGCCATTGCTTCTAAAATCAACACACCTGGAAAGATAGGTTGATTAGGAAAATGACCCGTAAAAATAGGTTCGTTCACTGTTACATTTTTAATCGCATGTAACGACTCGCCTGGCGTGTAATCTAGAACACGGTCAACAAGTAGCATCGGGTAACGATGCGGAAGTAAACTTAAAATATCTTGGATATCAAGACTATTTAATTCATTTGCCAAAATAGCATCCTTATTTGTCTTCAATATTGAGTGACTTAGTCAGTGACTCAAGAGCTTTAATGCGGTCTTTCATATCGCCAAGATTGCGGATGTGGGCAATACTTCGGCGCCATTCTTTGTTAGTTTGATGAGGTAATCCTGATGAATAGATTCCAGGCTCTGTGATTGCTTTCGTCACCATACTCATGCCGGTGATTATAGCACCATCGCATACGCTAAGGTGACCATTAATTGCAACCATACCACCAATCTGACAATTCCTACCGATCTCGACGCTTCCGGCAAAAACCGTGCAACCGGCAACCGCTGTGCCTGAGCCGATCTCGACATTATGCGCTATTTGACATTGATTATCGATAATTACATTACTATGGATGATCGTATCGTCTAATGCACCACGGTCAATCGTAGTAGACGCGCCTACCTCAACCTTATCACCGATGATTACTCGGCCAAGTTGCGGTATTTTCACCCATTCCCCACGCTCATTAGCGTAACCAAAACCATCGCTGCCCACGACTGTATTCGCTTGGAATAAACAGTCGCTGCCAATCTCAACTTCATGGTAAATGCTTACATTTGCCCAAAGCTTAGTGCTTTGACCAATTTTTGCATGCTCACCAATGAAACAGTTTGGACCAATCTGCACATTGTCAGCAATAACAGCACCCGCTTCAATCACCACATTGGCGGCGATCGCGACATTATTACCAATCGAAGCTGAATCATGAATGACTGCACTAGGGTGAATACCCGTCACTGCTGAGCGCGGTGTGGTGTCCATTAGCTGAGCAAGCTTGGCGTAACAAACATAAGGGTTAGCAACAATGAGCTTATTACCCGAAAAGTACTCAGCGTCTGCTGATGATAAAATCACCGCACTTGCTTGAGTATCATCTAATTGCGAGCGATATTTCTTGTTCGCTAAAAATGCAATATGCCCATGTTGGGCATTTGCAAGTGTAGATATTTTTTTAATCTCTGTAGCGCCGTCACCTTGAAGGTCAGCGCCCAGAAGATCCGCTATCTGCGAAAGCGTGTAGTTTTGCATATATGATTTCTATTGCTTACTTACTTTTTCAACAACTTTGCTTGATAAGTCATCGACAGTTTTAGGGTTAACATAAATCGTTGTTTCTTTAACTTTAACTTCATCGAATTTGCCAGCTTTCGCTACTTCTTCGATTGCATCTAAGATTAGCTTTTGAACTTTAGCCAGCTCTTGGTTTTGACGCATTTTGATTTCTTGCTCTAAAGGACGACCTTTTTCAGCAAGTTGCTGCTGCATACCTTGAATCTTAGTACGTAATTCTTCTTTTTGCTTGTCGCTCATCGTTGTCGCTTCACGCTTGAACTTTTCAGCTTCAAAACGAATATCACCTTGAAGTTTTTCTAGCTCTTGACGACGCTCAGAGAATTCAGCTTCTAAAGTTTGCTCTACTTTCGCCATTTGTGGGATTTGTTTGTAGATTTCTTGCATATCAACAATACCTACTTTGTGGGCAAATGCGTTAGTAGATAGGCCCATAGATAAAGTAGCAAGTAGTGCAAAAGCTGTTGATTTAATTGATTTATTCACGAAAAAACTCCTTTAGAATGTATTACTAATGTTAAAGCTGATGGTCTTCGTATCGTCATCTTCTTCTTTTTGCAATGGATACGCAAAACTGATCAGCATTGGACCCATCGGAGAGATCCATTGTAGAGAAAGACCGGTTGAAACCCTAAAGCGCATCGGATCTGAGTAATCATCCAATTTAGCACGCTCATCTGTTGACAGGTTTTGATAACGGTCAATATTAAACTCTGTATCCCATACGTTTGCTGCATCTACGAAGAAGCTGGTACGTACAGAGCTAGTGTTTTCTTCATCTAAGAAAGGTGTTGGAACAATAAGCTCCATCCCTGCGACCGCTTTGGCGTTACCACCAATTCGGCCTGCTGTGTAAAGCTGGTCAAACTCTGATGCACCACCAATGCTACCTGTCGGTGCACCATCATGTGATGGCGTGCCAGGGATAGTTTGCGGAACACGTGATACAGCACGTGGTAAAATCGTATTTCGATCAAAACCACGTAGTTCCATTTCAGTTATTCTGAAGAACTCTTGGAACGGTAGTGTTTGGTCATAACCATTGGTTGTACCATAACCATTACCATATGCAAGCGCCGCACGCGTTGAGAATACCCAGCTATGGTCATTACTGATTGGCCAATAAAAACGTGAATCGTAATTTAGCTTAAAGTACTGTAAATCAGAGTTTGGCGTTGTTGCAGTTAAGTTAAGAGATTGGCGCGAACCTGCTGTTGGGAATAAACCACGGTTCACAGTAACGCGTGACCAACCTGCACTTAGCTCGTACTTAGTAAAGTCAAAACCTGCATCTGGGTTATTTGGATCTAAGAAGGTTTCACGAATAACACGTGTTTGCTCGTACTCAGCAATATCTGACAGTTCTTCTTGTACCCAACGAACACCAAAGTTAATACGGTTTACTGCATCGATTGGGAAACCAATGTTAGTACCAATACCATAGCTCTTCGATTTATAGTCGATTAGGCTAAACTTACTCGCATCGTAGTTACTGTAGAAAATGCTACTACCTTGCGATACACCATCAGGCGTAAAGTAAGGATCAGTATAAGACACACTAATACGCTCAGAACCACGTGAGGTATTGATGTTGAAACCAATTTGGTTACCGGTCCCTAAGAAGTTTGATTCACTGACACCAATGTTAAATTGCAGACCTAAGTAAGAACCATAGGCAAGGCCTGCGTTAAAGCTACCTGCAGATTGTTCTTTCACAGTAAAATCTACATCAACTTGGTCATCTACACCTGGTACTGGCACCACATTAAAATCAACGCTTTCCATGTAGGGTAAACGCTGAATTTGCAGTTTAGAGCGCTCAAGGCTTTGATTGGACAACCACGCACCTTCAAGCTGTGTCATTTCACGGCGCACTACTTCATCAGAGGTATTTTGGTTACCACCCACAATGATACGACGAACATAAACACGCTTACCCGGATTAACCGATAGCGTTAATTGAACTTCTTTATTTTCATCATCAATTTCTGGGATGGTACGCACTTCAGCATTAGCATAACCAAAACGCGCTAAGTAGCTTTTGATAAACTCTTCTGAAGAGGTCACAACAGAGCCATTATAAAGCTCACCTGTTTTCAGCGGGATAACACTTCTGATGAGTTCTTCACGACCTAACAAGTCACCAATAAAGTCAAAGCCTTTCACTTTGTATTTAACGCCTTCGGTGATATTTGCTGTTACATAAACAGAGTCACGCTCAGGGCTTACAGATACTTGTGTTGAATCGATATTAAAGCGCAGGTAACCACGGTCTAGGTAGTAACTGCGAATTTTCTCTAAATCGCCTTCAATGGTTTGCTTTTGATAACGGTCGCTCGACATGAACTTCCACCACGGCAAATCTTGCTGTGACTCAGCTAATTTAAGCAGCTCTTCATCAGAGAAAAGTTCGTTACCAACGAGATTGATTTGACGAATTGATGCAGCATCACCTTCATCAAATTCAAATAATAGTTTTACACGATTTCGAGGTAACTTAGTGATACTAACTTCTACCTTTGCATTGTACTTACCAATACTGTGGAAGAATTCAACTAGACCTTTTTCAATGTTATCAAGAACTGTTTTATCAAGCGGCTCACCAGTACGGATATCCTGCTGGTCTAGCGACTCATTTAGCTGCTCATCTTTGATATCTTTATTGCCATCAAATTCGATCATACTGATCGTTGGGCGCTCAGTCACTCGGAAGATAACACTGTTGCCATCACGTAATGCTTTAATATTGTCAAAGTGACCAGAACGATAGAGAGCCTTTATGGTTCTTGAAATTGTGTACTCATCAATATTATCGCCCACATTGATCGGAATATGCGTTAACGCAGCACCCAGTGCAACACGCTGTAAACCTTCAACTTTTAAATCTTCTACAATAAAGGAGTTTTGGCCTAGGGCTGCAAAGCTAGCGCCTAATAAACTTGAAACTGCCAAATGTTTTTTTATAGCCATTTTGTTATCTTTATCCTTTACAACTGTATTACCGCTCAACACCTTTTTAAATAAACTTTTTGGTGTTTTACAATCGTGTTCAAATTGGAATTTTTCGCTTACTTGTTATAAACGCGATACATCATTGAACAAAGCGAAACATGTTAAAAATAGAAGCAGCAAGGCCCCCACTTTAAAACCAAATTCTTGCGTCTTCTCAGAGACCGGCTTTTTGCGAAAAAGTTCAATTATGTAATACATTAAGTGCCCACCATCTAGCACTGGCAGCGGCAATAAGTTAAATACACCAAGGTTTACACTAATTAATGCTAAAAAGCTTAAAAAGGCAACCAAGCCATAGCTTACGCTAGTTCCCGCGCCAACTGCAATGCCCACCGGACCACTTAAATTTTTAACCGACACCTGACCAGTAATTAAATTACCAATCATGTCAAAACTAAGGGTAATTAAACGCCATGTTTCTTGTATGCCCAGCACAATACTATCGACGGGGCCATAATGTCTAGTTTCAATATAGTTTTCTGGCCATGGCTCGACCACCGGAGACACGCCTAAAAATCCTTGAGCAACGCCTGCATCATTGGTTCTGCTTTGTGGCGTTACCGTCAGTTCTTTTATACTATCTTGCCTTTGTACACTAAATTGTAAGGATTTGTTAGGTGATTGCTGAATTAATGAAACTAACTTGCTCCAACTGCTGATATTTTCACCATTTACAGCAAGTATTTTGTCGTTAACCTGTAAACCTGCAGCTTCTGCCGCCGAGCCTTTACTGATCATGGCCACTTCTAAAAGTGCCTTAGGGCGAAACGGTACAATACCTATCGAGGTTAATGGCGGAACGTCTTGTTGATCTAATTTCCAACCATCTAAATTAAGAGTACGCACATGTTTTTGATAATTTTGATCACGAAGCGTTACCACAACACTTTGCTCACCTAAGCGACTCATAAGCGAGAATGTAGCATCTTGCCAAGTGTTAATGTCGTCTTCACCAATTTTAATAATTTGCTGGTTTGGCTCAATCTTAGCAGCAGCGGCACGGCTGCCTTGAGTCACCTCACCCACCACAGGTTTTAATGACTGCACCCCCACCATATACATCACAGCAAGTGCAAAAATAGCGAATAAAAAGTTTGCCATCGGGCCAGCAGCCACAATCGCAATACGTGCTTTTACTGATTTAGCATTAAATGATAAATGACGCTGCTCTGGCGGCACTTCGTCAACACGCTCATCAAGCATTTTGACATAACCACCTAGTGGGATTGCAGCAATCACATATTCGGTTTGCTGTTTGTCGTACCACTTGATCAACGGCTTACCAAAGCCAATTGAAAAACGTAGCACTTTCACGCCCGCTTTTCGCGCAACCCAGAAATGACCATATTCATGCACAGTCACTAAAATACCTAAGGCGAGAATAAATGAGCCAAGATTCCAGAAAAAATCAAACATGCTAGTTGATGCCTCTTTTTACAAACTCAGTCGCTTTTACACGTGCAGCTTGGTCGCAAGCTAAAATCTCATCGAGGGTCTGCACGTTGATATTTTGTGTTGCATTGAGCGTTTCAGCGTTAATTCGATAAATATCTGTAAAGCCGATTTGTCCATTTAGAAATGCTGCAACGGCAATTTCATTCGCCGCATTTACTGTGGTGGTTGCACCTTGCCCCATTTCACACGCATCAATGGCAAGTTTTAAATTAGGGTAACGAGCATAATCTGGTTTAGTGAAGGTAAAGTCAGCCATTTGTGAAAAATCGAGCGGTTTTACACCCGCATCGACACGCTCAGGAAAAGCTAAAGCATGAGCAATTGGTGTGCGCATATCTGGATTGCCCATTTGCGCAAGCACTGAGCCATCTTGATATTGCACCATAGAGTGAATAATACTTTGTGGGTGGATCACCACTTCAATATCACTGGCACAGCAGTTAAACAGCCACTTGGCTTCTATAAACTCTAGGCCTTTATTCATCATAGTCGCTGAATCAACAGAAATCTTTTGTCCCATTGACCAGTTTGGATGTGCCACTGCCTCAGCAACAGTCACTAATGGTAATGTCGCTAAATCACGCGTTAAGAAAGGACCGCCAGAACCTGTAAGCAAGATTTTGCCTACACCATTATCAGCAAGTAGGCCTGATGCATTCTGTAATGATGCAGGCATACATTGGAAAATCGCATTATGTTCGCTGTCGATAGGCAGTAAAGTGGCGCCATGTTGTTTTACTTTATCAATAAACAACTGACCCGACATAACCAAGGATTCTTTATTTGCTAGCAACACTTTTTTGCCAGCTTCAACTGCACTTAAAGTCGGTAACAGACCTGCTGCACCTACTATCGCCGACATCACTGCATCAACATCTGTATGTGCAGCAAGCTCACACATCGCCTCAACACCTGCTAGCACCTGTGTGTTACACGAGCTATTTGCAAGTAAATTTGATAACGCACTAGCGGCTTGTTGATCAGCCATTACAGCAAACTTAGGCTGATGTGCGATACACAACTCAGCCATTTGCTCGGCATTTTTACCCGCCGCTAAAGCAAAAACCTCGAAACGTTCCGGGTTTCTAGAAACAACATCTAAGGTGCTTAAACCGATTGAACCAGTTGCGCCCAGTACGACAAGTTGCTCTACTTTGCTCATAAACTCAGTGTCCATGCGTAGCAAAGTACAAAAATTGGCGCAGCTGCGGTTAAGCTATCAATACGGTCTAAAATACCGCCATGACCTGGTAAACATGAACCGCTGTCTTTCAAGCCAACCTCACGTTTAAACATACTTTCGAGTAAATCGCCCACCGCTGAAAATAACGCAATAAATGCAGTCATCACGGCATAGATTGGCCAAACACTCATATCAACATTAGTGAAGTAACAAAATGCTAAAACAAAAACAACCGAAGCTACTACACCACCTAATAAACCTTCAATCGTTTTATTAGGACTTACCTTTGGCATTAGTTTACGTTTACCTAAGTTTTTACCAGTAAAGTAAGCACCAATATCAGCGCTCCATACAATACCAAGTACAACTAAAATTAACATTGAACCAAAGTGAGTAGATTCACCATACCCTGCGCTACGTAGTGTATTTAGTGCAAGCCAAAGTGGCACTAGCGTTAAAAAGCCTGCAATGGCACGCATTACAATGCCTTCATTCCAAGCCTTTGCCATAGCTGGGTAGCGCCAAACTAAATAAGTTGCCACAATCCACCATGCAAATGACAAGGTAAATAGGTAGTTTGCATCACCCACTAATTGACCATTTTGCCAAAGTGATTCAATGGGCCAATGCCAGTTAAGTAATGCCAAAAATGCAGCCGTTGCTGCAACAAATCCAAAACGTTTAACTTTATCGCATAGGCCCATAAATGCAGACCATTCCCACGCACCGAGCAAAACAATACCAGCGGCGATATAACTAAATAGTGTTAATGGGGTATAAAAAACCAAAATAAGTGCAAGTGGTGCCAACACGAGCGAGGTTAAAATTCGTTGTTTTAGCAATGTGTGTACCTTCAACTAGTAATTAGGTCTCGGCGAGTAATTGTTTTATTTGTTCGCCTGTACAACCAAATCGTCGCTCTCTGGCAACGTAACATGCGATAGCGTCAGCAAATGCAGCTTCATTGAAGTCTGGCCAAAGCGTATCGGTAAAGTAAAGCTCAGCATAAGCCGCTTGCCATAAAAGGAAATTACTGATGCGTAAATCTCCACCGGTGCGGATCATTAAATCAAGCTCACCTTGGTCGGCCATACTCATTTGTTCAGCCATTAGCTCTTCAGTAATATCTTCTGCGGCCATTTCACCGGCTGCGACTTTTTTCGCAAGCGTTGTTGCGGCGTTAGTAATATCCCAACGTCCACCATAATTAGCTGCCACGTTTAACTGTAGACCCGTATTATTACGAGTTAATTCATGGGCTGCATCAACTTTATTGCGCAAACCTTCTGAAAAGCGTGATAAATCACCAATTATGTTTAGCTTTACATTATTTTTATGAAGTTTTTTAACTTCTTTGCCCAGTACAAATAAAAATAGCTCCATGAGCGTATTTACTTCGTCTTCTGGACGTCGCCAATTTTCGCTACTAAATGCGAATAGTGTTAACGACTGTATACCTAAGCGAGTACAAAATTGCACTGATTGACGAACCGCATCAACGCCCTTTTTGTGCCCATAAACACGTGGGCGATTTTTCGCTTGTGCCCAACGTCCGTTGCCATCCATGATTATAGCGACATGCTTAGGCAAACTTTGCTGGGAAATTTTATCAGCGTTAAGAACCATAAATATCGAGTATTCCATAAAAAAACGCCGTCTAGTATACCCTAGACGGCGTTTCAAAACTAATAAATTTAGTTACGCCTGTTTACTTACAGAATCAGTGTCTGAAAGATAAACAGCAGCGATTAGATTTCCATTAACTCAGCTTCTTTTGCAGCTAGTTGTGCGTCCATCTCTTTGATGAACTTATCAGTAAGCTTTTGGATCTCGTCTTCTGCTTGACGTGCTTCATCTTCAGAAATATCTTTTTCTTTCAATAAGCTCTTAATGTCGCCATTTGCATCACGACGGATGTTACGTACAGCAACACGACCGCTTTCAACTTCGCCACGTACGATTTTGATAAGGTCTTTACGACGCTCTTCTGTAAGTGGAGGAAGTGGAACACGAATAACAGTACCTGCAGACATTGGGTTTAAACCTAAATCTGAAGCCATGATCGCTTTTTCTACTGCTTGCGCTAGTGACTTATCGAACACGCTAATTGCAAGTGTACGAGAGTCTTCAATTGTTACGTTAGCAACTTGGTTTAATGGCGTGTCAGCACCGTAGTAAGACACTTGAATACCGTCAAGTAATGCTGGGTGCGCACGGCCTGTGCGAATTTTAGATAATTGACTGCCTAGTGCCGCAACACTTTTTTGCATACGTTCTGACGCATCTTTTTTGATATCGTTAATCACGGTTCAATCCTAATCTATTTGCTAGTTTCGTCTGAGGCTTGTGAAGAGATAAGCGTTCCTTCATCTTCGCCCATAATAACACGCTTAAGCGCGCCTGATTTATTCATGTTAAATACGCTTAATGGCATGTTGTGGTCACGCGCCAGCGTAAATGCAGCTAAATCCATAACCTTAAGCTCTTTTTCAATGATTTCATTGTAGCTTAAGTGGCGATATAGTGTAGCGTCTGGGTTTTTCACTGGATCATCAGAGTAAACACCATCCACTTTAGTCGCTTTGATTACAGTATCTGCTTCAATTTCAATACCACGTAAACACGCTGCTGAGTCAGTCGTGAAGAATGGGTTACCTGTACCCGCTGAGAAAATTACAACGCGGCCAGATTTTAATAGGCTGATAGCTTCTGCCCAGTTGTAAGCATCACACACACCGTTCAGTGGGATAGCAGACATTAAACGACAATTTACAAATGCACGGTGCAGTGCATCGCGCATTGCCAAACCATTCATTACAGTGGCAAGCATACCCATGTGGTCGCCAACTACGCGGTTCATACCCGCTTCTGCTAATGAACCACCACGCAAGAAGTTACCGCCACCGATAACTAAACCTACTTCTACGTCGAGCTCTACAAGTTCTTTAATTTCTTGAGCCATACGGTCAAGTACTTTTGGGTCGATGCCGAAGCCTTCGTCTCCCATTAATGCTTCACCGCTAAGTTTAAGAAGAACACGTCTAAAAATAGGTTTACGATTGATAGTCATAATATTTGGGCCAGCCTTAGTAATGAGATAAAAAATAACCGCGCTATGGTTACACATAAAACGCGGTTATTTTAAAGAATTTTCATCAGTGACGCAAAAGCTAATAGCAGATTAATTTCATCTTATTGCCCTACGTCACTAAGTTAGAAAATTACTCGCCTTTTGCAGCAGCGATTTGTGCAGCTACTTCAGCAGCGAAGTCTTCTTCTTTACGCTCGATACCTTCACCAACTTCTAAACGGATGAAGTTAGTAACAGTTGCGCCTTTCTCTTTAAGAATTTCGCCAACTGATTTTTTAGGTTCCATGATGAAAGCTTGACCAGTAAGAGAGATCTCACCAGTGAATTTCTTCATACGACCGATAACCATTTTCTCAGCGATTTCAGCAGGCTTGCCTTCGTTCATCGCGATATCGATTTGAACTGCTTTTTCTTTTTCAACAACGTCAGCTGGTACGTCTTCTGGGTTTACGAACTCAGGCTTAGACGCAGCTACGTGCATAGCAACTTGCTTAAGTGTTTCTTCGTCAGCTTCACCAACTACAACAACACCGATACGGTCGCCGTGGCGATAAGAAGAAAGCTTGTCACCGTCGATGTACTCAACGCGACGAACGTTGATGTTTTCACCGATTTTAGCAACTAGAGCAACACGAGTTTCTTCGAATTGTGCTTTAAGTGCTTCGATGTCTGCTTTAGATTCTGCAGCAGCGTCAAGAACTTGGTTAGCGAAACCAAGGAAGTTAGCGTCTTTAGCAACGAAGTCAGTTTGACAGTTAACTTCAAGAAGTGCAGCGAAACCGTTACCTTCTTTGATTAAGATTGTACCTTCAGCAGCGATGTTACCTGCTTTTTTAGCAGCCTTTGCAGCACCGCTCTTACGCATGTTTTCGATCGCTAACTCGATGTCACCGTTAGTTTCAGTTAACGCTTTTTTACAATCCATCATGCCAGCGCCAGTACGCTCGCGTAATTCTTTAACTAGGGCAGCAGTTACAGCCATTAGAATATCCTCAATTGAATTCTGTTATAGGGAAGCGGTATAGGCCGCTTAACAAGAATAACAAGTCTTCATCTTAATTAGATGAAGACTTGATGACAGCTAATTACTCAGCTTCTACGAAGTCGTCTTTCTCAGCTTGAGCAACGATGTTGTTCTCACGACCTTCAGTGATCGCAGCTGATACAGCGCCAGTGTAAAGTTGGATAGCACGGATCGCATCGTCGTTACCAGGTACGATGTAATCAACACCGTCTGGGTTAGAGTTAGTATCAACGATAGCAACAACTGGGATACCTAGGTTGTTAGCTTCACGGATAGCGATGTGCTCGTGGTCTGCATCGATAACGAAAAGCGCGTCTGGAAGACCGCCCATGTCTTTGATACCACCAAGGCTCTTTTCAAGCTTTTCCATTTCACGAGTAAGCATTAACGCTTCTTTCTTAGTTAATTTCTCGAAAGTACCGTCTTGGCTTTGCGCTTCAAGGTCTTTAAGACGCTTGATTGATTGACGAACTGTTTTCCAGTTAGTCAACATACCACCTAACCAACGGTGGTTTACGTAGAACTGCTCGCTTTGAAGAGCGGCTTCTTTAACTGCTTCGCTTGCTGCGCGCTTAGTACCAACGAAAAGTACTTTACCTTTGTTAGAAGCTGCGTTCGATAAGAACTTAAGTGCTTCGTTGAACATTGGTACAGTTTGCTCTAGGTTGATGATATGAACACGGTTACGAGCGCCGAAGATGAAAGGCTTCATCTTAGGGTTCCAGTAACGTGCCTGGTGACCAAAGTGAACACCAGCTTGAAGCATATCGCGCATTGAAACGTTTGCCATTTGTATAATCCTCTATAATTTAGGGTTAGGCCTCCACATATCCCATAGCACCAACACCGTAGTTAATTTGTAACTTAAGTGCACCCAAGTGTATGTGACGATACGTGTGTGTGTTAAAATAAAATTGTGTTTGCCTTAAATACAAAAAATCAGTTAAGAATTTATTTGTAAAAAGACGGCGCGCTTTATACCATATTAAAATTGAAAACTCAACGTCTAGTGCAAAATTTGTGCACTAAAAACTGACCTGAAAAACAACTTTGGAGCCTCAATGAGTGCTGTGATCAAGACCCCTGAAGAAATCGAAAAAATGCGTGTTGCCGGGCGCTTAGCCGCCGAGGTACTAGAAATGATAGAACCGCATGTGGTGCCAGGTGTAACCACAGATGAACTAAATACAATTTGTCATGATTATATTGTTAATGTTCAAGATGCTATTCCAGCACCGCTTAATTATCACGGTTTCCCAAAATCAATTTGCACCTCAGTGAACCATGTAATTTGTCACGGTATTCCAAATGACAAACCACTTAAAGAAGGCGATAGCGTCAATATCGACGTGACTGTGATCAAAGATGGCTATCACGGTGATACATCGAAGATGTTCCACGTTGGTACGCCTAACATTCAAGGCAAGCGTCTTGCAGATATCACCCAAGAAAGCCTTTACCTTGCAATTAAAATGGTAAAACCAGGCGTACACTTAGGTGATATTGGTGCTGCAATTCAAAAATACGCAGAGGGCTTTAGCTATTCAATCGTACGTGAATACTGTGGCCACGGTATTGGTGCTGAGTTCCACGAAGAACCTCAAGTAATGCACTATGGTAAAGCAGGTACTGGTGAAGTATTAAAAGCAGGTATGTGCTTAACAATCGAACCTATGGTTAATGCTGGTAAACGCCAATGTAAGCTACTTAAAGACAACTGGACAGTTGTAACAAAAGACCGTTCATTGTCTGCACAGTGGGAACATACACTGTTAGTAACTGAAAATGGTGTTGAAATTTTAACGCTCCGATCAGATGATACTATTGACAGGATCATCGAACACTAGGAGCCAGCCCCAGTGGCATTACCCAATAAAGTAAAAAAGTTGCTCAGCCAAGCTGAGCAACTTAGCGATTATCGCGACTGTTCTAGTTATTTTTATAAATGGCTACAGAACGAATTCTCAAAACAACCCGTTAGCAACTTAATTAATGCCCGCGCTGAGTTTATCGACCGCTTATTAATTAAACTGTTTCACGATTACGACCTTGCTCATGAAAGTGACTTAGCCCTGATTGCTGTGGGTGGTTATGGTCGTGGCGAACTGCACCCCTATTCCGATATCGACTTTATGTTGCTGGTTAGCGAGCAGCCAAGTGAAGCCGTGTGCGAGAAAATTGGCCAGTTCGTTACCATGCTTTGGGATCTAAATTTAGAAATTGGTCACAGCGTTCGCACTATAGAACAAGCATTAGAACAAAAACGTGAAGATGTGACATTTGCCACCAGCTTACTCGAAAGCCGATTAATTTTCGGTAACCATATCGAATTCGAAAAATTAAAAAATCATTTAATTGATACGCCGATTTGGCGCTCAGACGAATTCTTTTTGGCAAAAGTACAAGAACAAAGTTTACGCCATAAAAAATGCCATGGTACAGCTTATAACCTTGAGCCGAATATCAAAGAGAACCCGGGTGGCCTGCGCGACTTACAGACCATTATTTGGGTTGCTAAAAAGCACTTTAGAGCCGAGACATTACAAGAACTTATAAATCACGGCTATCTTACTCACGAAGAATACCAAGAGCTGTCTGAGTGTTTAGAAAACCTATGGAACATTCGTTTTGCGCTACACATCGCTGCGGGTCGCTCTGAAAACCGCTTATTGTTCGATCATCAGCCTAACGCCGCTGAAATCCTCGGCTTTGGTAGTGACGGTAAAGCCTCGGTCGAGCGCATGATGAAACGCTTATTTAGGATCATGAGCCGCGTACGTGAGCTTAACCAAATGCTGCTTTCATACTTTGAGCAAAGCATTTTACCGGGTGCTGGTGAGTTACCTGTGATTGAGCTTGACCGTAACTTTGAGCGTATTGGTCATCAAATTCGTGTTAAGAATCCGTCTGTGTTCTTCCGCCGTGATCAGCTATTTGTATTGTTCGAGCATATTGCTGATAACCCAGAAATCACCCATATTTACCCAAGTACCATACGTACAATGCGCCAAGTTCGCCGTCGTTTATTGGGTGATTTACAAGATTACGCCGCCTGTCGCGAAGCATTTTTGCGTTTAATCAAACACCCTAACGGTATGGGGCGCGCATTTACACTGATGCACAAGCACGGTATTATCGCTGCCTACTTACCACAGTGGCGTAATATCTTTGGGCAAATGCAGTTCGATTTATTCCATGCCTACACCGTGGATGAACATACCCATAAACTCATCAACAATATTTATAAGTATTTTGATAAATCAAAAGTCAGCGAATTTCCGTTATGTAGTGAAATTGTCACTCGTATGGACAAGCCTGAGTTACTTTATTTAGCCGGTATTTTCCATGATATTGCTAAAGGCCGTGGTGGCGATCACTCTGAGCTTGGCTCAGTTGATGCAATCGCGTTTGCTAAACTACACCGCTTCCCAGCCTCAGATGGCAAGCTTATTTCGTGGTTAGTGGCTAATCACTTACTTATGTCGGTTACAGCGCAGCGCAAAGATATTAATGACCCAGATGTGATTAAAGACTTTGCAAGTAAAGTGAAAAATGAGCGTCAGCTTGATTACTTGTACTGCTTAACGTTAGCCGATATTCGCGCAACTAACGATAACCTATGGAACGATTGGAAAAATACCCTACTACGTGAACTGTATTTACACACCCAGCGCGCGCTTCGTTTAGGGCTTGAAAACCCAATGGACCAACGTGATCAAATACGTGATAAAAAACAGCAAGCCAAACAGCGCTTACTGAACCACGGTTGTAACGAAGATCAAATCGACTTAATTTGGAGTCGCTTTAAAGCCAATTACTTTACCGCTTTTAGTGAGCAACAGATTTCGTGGCACACAGAGCACCTACTAAGCTGTGACGATTTAAGCCAGCCTAGCGTTGCCGTGTCTAACACCGCAATGCATGGTGGTACACAAGTATTTGCTTATAGCCCTTACTCGGGCAGTTTATTCTCACGTTTAGTTAGTGTGATTGGTTCGAAAAAAGCGCAAATTCAACATGCGCAAGTACTGACCACAAAAGATGGCTACGTGCTATTTAGCTTTGTTATTTTAGAGGTCAATGGTGACCCGATTGCGAGTAACCGTTCGCAAGGCATTAAACGTGCTTTAGATCTTGCAATTAGCGACCCGAAAAAGAAAATTCGCCTTAAAAAGAATCGCTCTCAGCGCTTCAAAGACTTTAATATCAAACCAAAAATTGTGCTTAGACCGCATGCCCGTAAAGACCGCAGCTTAATTGAAATTCAAGCGGTGGATATTCCGGGTCTATTAACAAAAATTGCGGAAGTATTTCAAGCGCACTTATTACATATTCATGCCGCACGGATCACCACAGTTGGTGAGCGTGCAGAAGATTTCTTCGTGGTATCAAATAACGAATACCAAGCATTAACAGACGAAGAACAGGCTAAAATTCATCAAGCATTGCGTAAAAAACTCAACGCAGAAACCGAATAAGAGGATCTTATGTCAGATTTAAAAACCATGATCGAAAACGCCTGGGACAACCGCGATAGCATCAGCCCAAGCACGGTATCAAGTGAAGTTAAACAAGCTATTATCGACGCGCTTGAATTACTTGATAGCGGCGCTGCCCGTGTTGCTGAAAAAATCAGTGGTGAGTGGGTTGTGCATCAATGGTTAAAAAAAGCGGTGCTATTGTCTTTCCGTATTCGTGATAACCAACCAATGAGCGATGGTGTTAATCAGTTTTACGACAAAGTACCCCTTAAATTTAGCGACTATACACCAGAGCAATTCCAACAAGGCGGCATGCGTGTTGTGCCTAATGCTGTGGCACGTAAAGGCAGCTTCGTAGGTAAAAACGTGGTGCTTATGCCATCTTATGTCAACATTGGCGCCTACGTTGATGAAGGTACAATGGTTGATACATGGGCAACGGTTGGCTCATGTGCACAAATTGGCAAAAACGTTCACTTATCTGGCGGTGTAGGCATTGGTGGTGTACTTGAGCCACTACAAGCTAACCCAACTATTATTGAAGACAACTGCTTCATTGGCGCACGTTCTGAAATTGTTGAAGGCGTGGTAGTTGAAGAAGGCGCCGTTATCTCGATGGGCGTTTATATCAGCCAAAGCACACGTATCTATGACCGTGAAACTGGCGAAATCCATTACGGCCGAGTACCAGCCGGTGCGGTTGTTGTTCCTGGTTCACTTCCGTCAAAAGATGGTTCGCACAGCCTATATGCTGCCATCATCGTGAAAAAAGTTGATCAACAAACTCGCGAAAAAGTAGGTATTAATGCCCTACTTCGCTCGATTGATGAATAATAAAGCGGAGCTTTAAGCTGTCAGCTATAAGCTATAAGCTATAAGCTATAAGTTTAAAAGTTCAAGAAGCGCGATGCTAACTAGTTTCGCGCTTTTTTGTTTTCTGTAATGCAGTGATTTTTAGCTAGTTTGTTGAGGTATACCCGCAAATATGTTTTAGTATAAAAAACAAACAAAAAATAATAGTGAAAATGTTTAAGTCTTTTCGGAGTTTTACCCACACGGAGTTATTTTATTACACAGGGTTATTCTACCTTGTGGCAATCTTGCTGTTTGTATCACGTAGCTATCTATACGAATTGCTTGTAACCGATACCAATTCACATCGTGCTGAGGTCAAAAAACTTGAAGTTGCTTTAACATCGCACGTTCGTAAAGAATATGTTTTTGAAGCATTGCAAACAACCTTAGATGGCCTTGCAACCCCAGATCGAGTTGAAGTTACAATTCAGTGTTATACAGCTTTGTGCGATGTTAGTTTTACGAACCCGTTTATCATCATCAACGACCACAATCACTACAGTGCAGAAGTAAAGCGTGTGTTTGAGCAAAATGTTGCTGCCATTCGCCGAAAAGATATTCATTAAGCTGATCTGCTTCTCATTTAGCGCTTTTTTGCACTTATAGCTTAAGGCTTTTAACTTAAAGCGCCTCAGCTAAATTGTTACATCTTATTTCAAATACACACTTTATCGCTTAATTACGGCTATTCAGCGTTACTTCTGAAACACATTTCATTTACCTCACTGGCACTTTTTTTACATCGCACTACAATGCACACAAACTGATTTTGGAACACACACAATGAATCTGACACGTAGTTCGCTGAAAAACCCTGCGAGTGTTATTGTCATCTTGGTGTTGATTATGTTGTTTGGCATGTTGAGTATTTTTAAGCTGCCAATTCAGCTCACACCAGATATTGAGCAACCGCAGATCACTATTTTCTCTGGCTGGCGCCAAGCTGCACCTGAAGAGATTGAATCGGTGATCATTGAGCCGCTCGAGAACGCAGTAAAAAACACCCCGGGTGCGCTAGAGGTTAATACTTACATTAACCGTGGCAATGGCTCTATCACGTTGACTTTTGCTGTTGGACAAAACATGCAACAGGCCATGCTTGATGTGTTAACAAGCCTTAACCAAGCGCCGCCCCTGCCGTTAGATGCATTTGATCCTGTAGTGTTTGCTGGCGGTAATAATGGTGAAGCCGCTGCAACGTTACTGGTCACCCCGAAAGATTTTAATAGCGACAGCCTTGATATAGACATGGCGCAGTTCCAAAAACAAATCGATGAATTTGTTGAGCCCCGTTTGGCACGTATTCCTGGTGTTGCCCGCGTTGACTTAGCCAGTGAACGACCAAAAGAATTACGTATTACCTTTGACCCTCACAAAGCCGCTGCACTTGGCGTCAGCCTTGACCAAATTAGTAACGTATTAGCCAGCTCACGTGATACCTCTGGTGGCCTTGCCAATGTTGGCCGTCGTCAATATACCGTGCGCTTTACTGGGCAATATGATTTATCGAGCATGGCACAAATGCGCGTTGGTTATTCAGGCGATAGACCCATTTACCTTGGCGATATCGCAAGTGTAGAGCGCACTTTCTCTGACCGTTTAGGGATGAGTGGTCGAAATGGTAAACCCGCGTATTACATTCGTATTTCGCGCGCTAACGAAGCCAACACCGTTGCCCTACTCGACGACATTAACCTTGCTATTAAAGAACTAAACGAAGGGCCACTGGCTGAAAATGGCTTATCGATTGAATTAAGTTTTGATGCCTCAGTGCATATTCGTAATGCCTTGTCGTTAGTTAAAAGTAACTTAGGCCTAGGTGTTTTGCTGTCGTGTTTAATCTTGTGGCTGTTCTTTAGAGGCTTAAAGGCCACATTTGTGATTGCAGCGACGATTCCTGTCTCTTTGTTAGTCGCGTTTTTAACATTGAATATTTTTGACCGCAGCTTAAATGTTATTTCACTGGCCGGCCTTGCCTTTGCTGTTGGCTTAGTACTTGATGCCGCCATCATAGTGCAAGAAAACATCGCAAGGCTCAGAAGCGAAGGCTTTGATAGTAAAAAAGCCGCGCTAAAAGGTGCAGCTCAAGTAACAGGCGCGTTATTTGCCTCAACCACAACCAGCGTTGCTATCTTCTTGCCAATTTTATTTATGGCAGGTATTGAGGGGCAGCTATTCTCTGACTTGGCGCTCACCTTATCTATTGCAGTTATTGCCTCTATGATTTGCGCAATTACACTTATTCCGTTGGCTAACCATTTTTGGCCAGACAAAGAGCTCAAAGCGGATCCTTACCGTGAATATTGGCATAAGCTAACTAACTTCATCATGGCGCTAACCAATACCCGCGTTAAACAAATAGTGTGGATAGTGTCATTATTGGGTGGCTCACTCGTCGCGACCATGACCATGCTCCCGAAAACTGATTTTATGCCACGCGCACCAACCGATGGCTTTTTCTTTAACTTGAATACCCCGCCTGGCGGCAATGTGCAGTTTATGGAAGAAGAGCTGCTGATGCGCATCAAAAAGCGCTTAATGCCTTATTACACAGGTGAAAAAGAGCCGGGGATAAAAGATTTTAACTTTTATGCTTTTGGTTCGAATGCTGGTGGCTTTATTTATTCTGCTGATCCGCAACGTGTTGAAGAATTAATGAAGGTAGCCCGAGAAGAAATCTTCATTGATTTACCCGACACCCAAGTATTCTTCTTTCGAGGGTCGATGATCCAAGTTGCTAATGGCGGTGATGGTCGCAATATTAATATCGATTTAACTGGCCCGAATATGGACGAGCTAATAGCCGGTGCTAATGTGGCGCTGCAAGCTGTCACCGACGCAATGCCGAATGCCACTGCAAGGCCACAACCACGACTCGATATGGCAGAGCCAGAGCTTAGGCTCACACCCAATGACCGTCGTATAACCCAAGCAGGGCTAACTCGTCGTGATGTATCTCAAGCAGTGCAAGCCTATACAGGTGGGTTATTTGTTAATGAATACTTTGATGGCAACGAACGCATGAACGTGATTTTGCGCGGCATACCGTGGCAAACTCCAGAGGAGCTTAAAGCACTGCCTATTGTAACCCCGCAATCAGGTATTCAAACCTTAGGCGAACTTGCCAATATTGAGCGCACCGTGGGGCCAACACAGCTTAGACGTGTTAATGGCCGCCGTACCGTGAGTATTGTTGTCACGCCACCAGCAGACATGAGCTTGCAACAAGCGCAAACTATTCTCTCTGAGCAAGTTATGCCAAAAGTTCGTGCAAGCTTGCCTGACAGCTCTGGTGCGATTTTGGCAGGGAACGCACAAAAGATGAATTCGGCCATGCAAGAAATGACAATCAACTTTATCTTGGCTCTGTTTATTTTATTCTTGCTAATGACCGCATTGTTTAAGTCAGCCAAAGACAGCGCGTTAGTTTTACTGGTCATGCCACTGGCAATTGCAGGCGGTGTACTGGCCCTATTCGTACTTAACTTATTTACCTTTCAATCGCTCGACTTACTGACCATGATTGGCTTTATTATCTTGCTGGGTCTGGTGGTAAATAATGCCATTTTATTGGTTGACCAAACCCGCGTTGCGATGGCCGCAGGACTCAGTCGAGAAGACGCAGTTCGTCAAGCTGTACTACTGCGCGCAAGACCCGTTTACTTAAGTACTTTAACCAGCTTATTTGGCATGCTGCCACTGATGCTAATGCCGGGGGTAGGATCAGAAATTTACCGTGGTCTTGCCACTGTGATTGTCGGCGGCATGGCTATTAGCGCCCTATTCACCCTGATATTAATGCCAAGTTTATTGCAACTTGGCAGACAACTGCCGCCCGTTAATAACAAACAGCAACCAGAAAAAACGCCTTTAAGCTTGGTATCGAATCAATGAGTATTAAAACAATGAACACACCTTTTCGTAAATTAACCGCTCGCTTTTGTGCGCTATTAAGTCTTATCGCATTTAACGCCTTTGCAGTCGTACCGGTTACAGTAGAAACTGTCACACAAGCCCCGCTAACAAGCGAAATTGAAGTCAGCGGCACTTTGTATGGCAAAGATGATGTAACCCTAACAGCGGGCGTTAGCGGCCGTTTATTATATGTTGTTGAGCCAGGTACTCTGGTTAAAAGTGGCGACACCCTAGTTCGTATGGACACCTTACCGCTTGAACTTGAAAAAGCACGCCAGCAAGAAATGCTCAATCGCGCCAAAATAAACCTACGCTTATATCAACAAGAGCTCGCTCGTTTACAAAAACTCGCCAAAGCCAGCAGTGCTGCAGCAAGCCAAGTCGATGATATGCAAAATAAGCATGACCTTGCGTTATCTGATATCGCACTGGCTAAGGTTGAATTAAAAGTAATAGACGATCAGCTTTCGCGTGCAACCGTTCGCGCCCCATTTGACGGCGTGATCAGCGAGCGTTTTAAACGCGCTGGTCGCGAAATAAATCGTGCTGATGAACTGGTCACCCTGCTCGATATTAATAACTTAGAAGTGCGTTTGTACGTGCCTGTTAAATACTTAAAGTTTTTACACAAAGGCATAGAGTTACCGATTCAAGCCGGCGACTTATCAGCCCCAGATATGACAACAGTCACCGTAACAGCGGTGATCCCATCAACCGATCCGCGTTCACAAACTGTAGAAGTACGTGCCCTACTGCCAAATGATGCTGAGCAAACATGGGCAATTGGCCAACTGGTTGATGTAGCTGTGCCACTAAAAAGCAAAGGGGATGTACTACTGGTGAATCGCGATGCGCTGATTTTACGCAAAAAAGGCACCCATATCGTCAAAATCGACAACGACAACAAAGCCCTGCAAATTCCCGTAAAAGTCGGTAATGGCAAAGATAAACTGGTTGAAGTCACCCCGGCTTCAAACATCGCTTTAAATGCGGGCGATAAAGTGGCAGTACGCGGCGCCGAGCAACTACAAACTGGGCAAGAAGTAGAAGTTCAGGTAAAGCAATAACTGTTAGCCTTAAGATGACTGCCAGCTATTTAATATTTTAAGAGCTGGCAGTTCTAATAAAGGGTAGTAATGATTATTAAGAGTTGCGCTTGTTTTTTGACTTTCTAGGAAGCAATAAGCAAGACAAGGCCCCCTCAATTCCTAGCGGTAGCCTTTATCAAGTGATTGGCGAAGGTAAAAAAGCAGAAGTGTAGATGAGAGATTTCCAACTCCTTCGGCACGGATTTTCGCCTGAGCAAATCACCCAATTGAATTTGGCACCAAACGACTATTTTCATTGAACCAAAAAAACAAAACCAGCTTCCGCTGGTCTTGGAAGCATTATTTATTGGTAACTATCTGCCCTAGTACCATCACTTAATACTACGGAAAATTCGAAATTGCTACACACGGTCTCGTCAAGAGAGGAACCAAGTGCAAACAATTGTTGAAAAAGACTTCGATAATGCGTTACCACTTCACTAAAATCGTCAAAAGAATCGACTCTTCTGATGTGCTTTTTAGTTTCAGATTGAAGCATTTGCATGGCGTCTGTTGGAATATTTAACCAAACAAGGCAACTGCCCTCAGACAACATGTTCACATTGGCTGATGAAGGTTCGATATATCCAATTTTTGGGGTAATAACCTCTTCAGTTCCTGAACAAAAAGTAATTACCCACCTAGTTTGATTTATATAACTTGATGGCAAACCTTTTAATTCATCACTTAGATAATTCGTCATTTCAAGTATTTGTGTTGTTGAATTAACGTTTGTCGAGCTAATTTTTTCTTTAAGTTTATCGATTAAATCTACATATCCATGACCAGTGATATATCCTCCTGACCATTCGACAAGCTTAACAATTTCGTCACTTACAACAGAAATAACTTCATCTCCCTCTTTGTAAACAGCACGCTTATCTGCCGCCAACCATACGGAGTCCCCCGCATGAATTCCTATTAACATTGTCATGGCTATTACCTATCAAAAACCATATTTTTCTTTTCTTCGATTGAACGCATCCTTACCACCCTCCAATATTTTTGCAGCCAAACTTTGAATTGATTTTTGATCAATTGATCCTTGGTTGCTATTTGGCAATGATGCGCCATCAGCATTGGCTTCTAACACACCAATCCATTCTGCGTCACCAAAAATTGGAATATTGGCATTGTGTGTCGCGAAGATGAATTGTCGGGTTAGCTTTGCTTTTCTCACTTGCATAACAATTCTGTCGGCTATAAAAGCGTTGTCTAGATTATCTTCAGGCTGGTCGAGTAAAAGAGGATCTCGATTGTCTAAAAGTAAAAGGTGCAGTAACGCGGTACATTGCTGTCCCGTTGATAGCGAATCAAGTTCTTTAAATACTGGAGTAACATTATCAGAAATATTCAATTCAATGTTTACAAGGTCATCTACTATAAACTCTTCAATCTCCATAACTTGCGCATTACTAATTTTTTCTAGCTTATCGGCTACAGAGTCTGTACATCCCCAGTTTTGACCAACAATGGCATCTCTACCTTCCAAAATTTTCTCAGCAAGCAACATTGGGGAGAAATGTTGTGCGGTTTGAATCCATTGCAGTTTGCCACTTGCAACACCGGGTATTTTGAAGGCCACTATTTTATCAATCAAAGATTTTCTATTACCTTCTGCTGTATAATTTACTCTAATATTTCCATTTAGCTTTTTATTTAACTTCTTAACACCCTTTTCAAACTTACTGCTTCTAATAGACATTTTTTCCGAAAGGGAAGTTAAGTGTTTTTTTCGCTCTGCTTCATGTTTAGAAAGCTTTTCTTGAGCCTCACTTAACTTACTCCTACTGGGTTTTAATTGAGCAACATCTTTGACAAGTTGGCTATATTCCTGTCCTATTTGTTTACCTGACTTTCCTTCAACGGGATTTATTTTTTTAAATTCTTTCTCAATGGCTAATTCATGTTCTTGCACGCTTGCTTCAAGTCTCTTTTCCAAAGAAACAATATCCACATTACCAGTAGAAAATTTATTACTGATTTGAGCTAAAAGAGTTTCTGCGTCCTTTGATAAGTTTGTAACCAGCTTTTTCAGTTCTACAAACAATTCCTTATCAGGAAAGTCTGCAATGACTTCATCAGTTATACTTTCAGCAGAGGGGAGTTCTTTGGCAAGTTCGGTTAGTGAGTCAGAAAATTCAATAACTTCAGTTTTTACAGCGCTAAATAGTGTTTTTTCTGTTGCTAAAACAGGGAGTGCCTTTAACTGCTCGTCAATTCCTAACTGTTTAAATCTCTTTGCATCTTCTTCTAATAATTCGAGTTTTTTCACTTCAGATTCGAACTCTGACACTTGCTCTTTTAAGGCCGTTATCTCTTTACCAGTATTAACCAATTTATCTTCAATATCAGCAATCCCGGAAGATTGCTCGATTTGCTCTCGATTTAAAAACCTATCAACAACCTTTAACTGCTCACTTGGATCATTTGCAATTTCATGAATTTCATTTTGACCAAAGATCTCTACTTCAGGCAATGAATCATTAGGCGTGAAGCTCGAAATTTCACCAGACATATCGGAAACAACTGGGGATTGACCATAGCGCCTAGTAATTTGATAGCATTGCCCATGTTTAGTCGCTGATTTAATTTCTAACCTTATTTGCCCAGTACCTAAATTAAACTTAACAATCTTATTATGTTGTTCTCGTGCTTGTTTCCCAATAGGAGTAAGGTTCAAGGCATATCGAATACATTCAATAAGAGTAGACTTTCCTGTTCCCCTGCCACCAATGATCGTATTTAAATGCTCTGAATAATTAATTTCTACGCCATCAAGATAGCCTCCGATAAAACTGACAGACTCTAATCTAGAATAGTACTGCTCTCTGATATCAGAGTTGAGTCGAACTCTAGATTCAGGATCTTGGAATGCTTGGCAAAATGCTGAAAAGCTTGGCTCTGTCATTTTTATCAAACATGATGCGTTTTCCTTTCTCAACGTTTCAGGATCTTCAACATCTTTTGCATTAATTAACACCATTGGGAAAGTGCGCTTGTACGCTAAATCTTTATTGGTCAATATTTGATAGTTAGCTTGATCGCCTTGTTCTTTTAGTGACTGAACAGTTGTCGGAATTTGAGCTGCAACTAATAACTCATTTTTCCAAATGTTGTTTAACTTTTGATTTAGTACCCCGTTATCGTCCGTGCAATGTGCTGCGTAAACAAATCCGCCTTTCTCACGGATCTTGTTTAGAATAAAATCTGCGCTATGGGGAGATGGCAAAGTGCCATTGGAAGTATCGATATTCAGTTCATATAAAAAATGTTCGAGATTTTTTACTGTTTCTTGTTCATCAAAGAGACACACCAAATGAACTTTTTCACTTGATGCTATTTCAAATCCCGGAAAAACTACTATTCCTTGCGAGGTTAGAGTTTCCCTGATTTTATCAACACTATCAACATTGCCATGATCAGCAAGACCAATAACCTTTATACCTTCTTCAAGGCATACTTCTAGCAACTTTTTATTATATTCATCTTCCGTCAGACTTTGCTCGTTACCTCTATAGCTTGTATAACTAGCAGGGTTAACTTGCAAAGCACATTTCCAAAATTTAGCTTTACTGAATGTATCGACCATAGGAAATCCTTATCTCGTTATTTTAATTGTTAGTTCTATCATTTTTACCAAACGTTTTTTGTACAGAAAATATTATAAATATAAAAATAAAAAAGCCCCGACTAGCGAGGCTTTGGATTCAACGAACACATTAATCTCGCATACTTACTAGAAAGTTAATCATATTTTGACTTTCCATGTCTTCACCATAACAATCGTCAGGTAGCTCATTATCTTCATTCAAAATGTTAATATCCGCCCCATTTGATACTAAAAGCTTCACTTTTTCCAAAGTTTCCGATAAATGCAAAGGAGTATCACCATACATATTTAACGCATTAACGTTTGCACCATTGTCGATCAACAGTTGAACAATTTTAGAATCATTTTGTATATGAAGTGGAGTCTGTCCATCATCCCTTGAAGCATTGACATCAGCTCCTCTACCAATAAGAAGTTTCAAGACTTTATAATTTTCATTAAAGTGCAGCGGTGTAATACCCCCTTGCGCTTTAATGTCTGCACTAACTTCTTCATTTAAGAAGTTAGTTGCCTCAACAACAGATGCCGTTTTATGCAGTATTGATAATGTATTCACAAACTTTTCATTCATTTTAGTTTCTCTTTTTAACTTTCCATTTCCCTTTTTTGTTCACCACAACATTTGGTAGTTTTGAAGCCGCATTTCTTGTTTTCTGATCTGTGATAGTACTTTGTATATGACCGTGATAAGTCTCATTATTGCCACTTTGCTCATGTCTATCTAAAACTACTACCTCACCAATTACCTACATACGCATACATATTCATCCCATCTTTATATCCAATGGGAACAGTCTACATAAAACGCCCTAATTCAGGGTGGTAAACCCGTGCTTTATAGTGATAAAGTAAGACTTACCAAGGGAGCAAGACCTGACCCCTTCATTCCACCACCAAAAAATGACACCAACATTTCTTGACCGGACATATTTCCACCTTTGGAGATATAATCAAAAGTAAGGCCTACATTACCGCCTACAAAACCACAGACTATTGTTTGTAAAAATTCACCTGTAGGATCAACCATATTAATCGGATCATTTCCAACATAGGCATACAGGTTCATCTGATTTTGAACTAAAGATCAAAAAAACACAGCTGCCTGCTTGGCCGGAGTTTTCTGATGGGTGACCCTTTTGAGCGGCAAACGAACCAAGATTATTTATAGTCACTTTCGAGTTCAAGGTCAGATACTATTAGCTTTCTTAAGCTCTCTAAAACCAGCAAATACATGGCGTACTCATGGTACTTTAGATGATATTTTGAGAACCAAGATTTAAAATCAGTATTTTCAAATAATGTTAACTTTTGTAGTTTAAGTAACTTTTCAGAGCGTCCGGAAATAGTCTGTTTAGAGTATTTATAGGCTACACCTTCGATAACTTCAGAATAGAATAGGACTTCGTCATATATTGAAAATTGATCTTCTTCTAATGCAAAACACTCAACCCCGATAGCTTTAATATCTTTCTTTGCCTTTTCAAATTGCTTAGAACTTAAGTTCAACAAATTTTGAACTTGTTGTTCTGAATCGCTTAAATTCATAACTCTAATTTTTTCCGTATGTTAAAGTTTTCCCGTTCAACTCTATTTTGAATTCTCCATCTTTTCTAGTAAATATCGTTGAACCATCAATATGGTGCTTTTCCTAGTTCTTTTTTTATTGAATTACTGTTATGAAGGTCAAGTCTTGTTTTTTGCCTTATGAAAGGAAAAAACAAGTTCAGGGCCCTTTGGCTTCCTTGCTATCCAGAGTACCTACCTTAATTCCGATGACAGTACTAACAATCGCAAAGGCTATACTCAGAGGCACTTCGACAAACCATAAAGGTGGGATAAATAACGTTTGTAATAGTATCGATACAATTATTGTTCCCACTATAAAGCTCAGTAAGTATACACTTAGGGCATAATTCCAAGCTTTTACAACATTGCGCTTAGCCATAACGGTGTAGATACCTGCGCTCAATAAATAAGATGGTAATAACTGGTATGTGAAGTATTTGCCGAATGAGAGTGAAGCTAAGTTATCACTACCAATTATTAGAGTGATAAAGGTACTTAATACGGTATTCAAAACCAGCATGGCTAAAGTGTATTTTACTATCCTTAAACTGTTCAATTTGTCTCCATGTGTCATGTCACAATCATGATTTAAAAATGGCTGATAATGGCTTCTGCAGAGCATGTATTCAGAAAACCTCTTATAATTGCACCACCTTTCACAAAGCCAACACCTCTCACTGCAAACAGCCATACCCTTTTAATGAAATTTCTTGAGTATTCGCGCCACTTTGGTTTTTATGTTGAATGATCAAACGCGAATCTTGGCTAGTAAAGGTAAAGGTTCCGAGCCAAGGTAGCTGGGCTATGGGTTGCATGTGGTAAAAACCGTTGGCATCAAAGCATATAAATGAGAACTCATGATGTACCGGGGCAAATACGCCATAATCAGCGGTAAATACAGCAATGTTGTCTTGCAGCATAAAGTGTTTCGCTTGCGTGCCCGCTACTAAATACCAAAAGCATATTGCTGTCATTATCACCACCTGTAAGCCGCCGAGTAAAAAGACTGAAAATTTAACAATACGGGTCGATTTACTAGCTTCCATATAAAGGCGCTTTGCTTTGAGTAATAACCAAAGCCCAATGGCAACCATAGTGAGCTTTACAATCATTAGTACTACGCCTACTTGATACATCAGCTTAGGGCTATGCCATTGAATACCAAATGTTTGCGGGATAAACAAGCTATCAATTAAGGGCAGTAAAATGAGTAGGAATGGCAGAATAAGCGCTTTGTTTTTCATTATTTACTTTTCTAGTGTTCTCGCAAAGATAAGAGTTCAATGTTAATTCTTGGACTCTAAAAAAGCAAAAAGGCGCAACCTGAGGTTACGCCTTTTATCGTTCTGGGCAGAACTTAAAATTTACAGTGCAGCGAATACATCGTCTGTTTTAGCAGCACAGATAAAATCATTTTTGTGTAACCCTTTGATAGAGTGGCTCCACCAAGTAACGGTTACTTTGCCCCACTCGGTTAACAAGCCAGGGTGGTGACCTTCTTCTTCAGCCATATCGCCCACTTTATTAGTGAACTCAAGTGCTTGTTTGAAGTTTTTAAACTTGTAAACACGCTCTAATTGCATAATGCCGTCGCGCACTTCAGGAACCCAATCTGGGATCATTTTGATCAATTCTGCTAATTCAGCATCAGATACTTTAGGCGCATCCGCACGACACGCTTCACACTTTTGTGTGCTTAATGAAGACATTATAAATCCTTAACTTGCTAATTTTTCTTTAGGAGGAAACTTTGGCTCATGTAGCCCTAATTCTTTTGCTTTACTCACCAGCGACATGATATCCATTTGTGAAATATCAAATAAGTCATTGATTGAGTTAATGGTGTAGTACACAGGCTGCATAATATCAATACGATAAGGTGTACGTAATACATCAAGCACATTCATCGCATTGATTTCTGGCTTATCTGAATACACATACTGTGTTTCGCCTGGGCTTGATAAAATACCACCACCATAAATACGCAAACCTTGTTCGGTTTGCATTAAACCAAACTCAACGGTAAACCAGTAAAGGCGTGCTAAATAAACACGATCTTTCTTTTCAGCGGCATAACCTAACTGACCATATTTGTGTGTAAACTCAGCAAATGCTGGGTTGGTAAGCATCGCACAATGACCAAAAATCTCGTGGAAGATATCAGGCTCTTGTAAGTAGTCAAACTCTTCACGGCTGCGAATAAAAGTCGCTACTGGAAACTGCTTATTTGCTAATAATCGAAAGAACTCATCAAAATCGATCAGTGCCGGAACAGGCGCAACTTGCCAGCCCGTTGTTTCGAGTAGCACTTCGTTAAGTTCACTGAGTTGTGGAATACGATCTGTTGGTAAATTAATTTTCTTAAGACCTGCTAAATATTCATCACAGGCTTTACCTTCTATGCAAGCGAGTTGGCGAGCAACTAGCTCAGACCATATTTTATTTTCTTCTTCGCTCCAATGGATAACCCCATTTTCATCAGGTTGCTTGGAGGTGTAATTACTTGCTTTAGCCATAATAACCTTCTTCGTTAAATCTTGATCAGCATTGATCAGAATCTCATTAACTTGTTAAGCCGATACTATGTAAAAGTAAGCGAAATTTTAATAGTTAAGGCTGTTTCTAAGGTTTGCAGAAACAGCCCCAACGTAAAGTTAAAATTACACTGAAAGATCTAAAAGTTTACACACCACATTTTTAAAGGGGTAAAAGAAACCACAAACGTAAACTTAAAATTACAACCTAACCAATGAATGTAAATGCAGTTTTAAGATCGTTAATAATGTCGTTAACATCCTCAAGACCAACTGATAATCGAATTAAGCCATCACTGATCCCTGCTGCTGCTCTTTCTTCAGGTGTATAAGGCGAATGTGTCATCGATGCAGGATGCTGAATGAGGGTTTCAGCATCCCCTAAACTCACAGCAAGGGTACAAAGTTGGGTGTTATTTATAAATGTTTCGCCATCTTCAAGGCTGCCTTTTATTTCAAAGGCAATAACACCACCAGCGGCTTTCATTTGTGAACCAATAAATTGATGACCCGGATGTGATTTAAGCCCTGGGTAATAAACTTTGCTAACTAAAGGATGCTGCTCTAAATATTCAGCAACTACTTGGGCACTTGCACAGTGGCGCTCCATGCGTACAGCAAGGGTTTTTAAACCGCGATTAATTAACCATGCATCATGGGGGCTAATCGTTGCACCAATATCTTTTAGCACCGTCATTTTTATCAGGTTGATATGCTCCTCTGTGCCGCACACAAGTCCTGCCACCACATCACCATGGCCATTTAGGTATTTAGTTGCGCTATGTACCACAATATCAATGCCAAACGAGGTAGGTTGCTGGAGCAGAGGCGTTAAGAAAGTATTGTCGATAACGCTTATCAGTTGATGCTGCTTGGCAACATCAGCAATTAAACTTAGATCAAGCACCGCCATGGTCGGATTAATTGGCGTTTCAGCAAAAATCATTTTTGAATTGGCTTTAACCGCGCCGCGAAGTTCAGCCTCGTTGGTCATATCAACAAAAGTAACTTCGATACCAAAGCGCGGCAACATGTGAGCAAAAAATGCAAAAGTACAGCCGTATAACGCGCTTGATGCGACTAGGTGGTCACCTTGTTGTAAAAAGCTAAGCACAGACGCAGACACCGCACCCATACCCGTTGCTGTAGCAGCCGCTGCTTCACAGTTTTCTAACTGAGCCACTTTTTGTTCTAGCTCTTGGGTTGTCGGATTACCCAAACGGGTATAAATAAAGCCCTGCTCTTCACCGGCAAATCGGGCTGCACCTTGGGCTGCATTAGCAAAAGAGAAGGTAGAGGTTTGATAAAGTGGCGCACTCAGTGCGCCATGTGGGTCATTCGGTTTTTCTGGACCATGAATACATTGTGTATGTAAGTGATGCTTAGTCATTGTGTGTTCTCGTTTTTATTATCAGTACTTCATACTCATAAATAAAACGTAGATACCCACAATGCACAAGCATGCCGGATGCTCAGATGGCTAAATATCACTCAGCTGTTTTTATTAACTGTACACAAAAGTTGTCATTTTGTATTTTCGGTCTCTTTGTCGCTGGTACGTGAGGCAATTTTACGGGCAATACTATTGGCGGTTTCTTTTAGCAAGCTGCGCTTATGCTCTAAGCGAGGTAACGGGCGACTAAGCTCCATCGCTTTATACCCTATACGCGCGGTAAAAATACCTGCACTTAGCCCTTGCGCTGCACGGCCCGACAATTTCCCCAGTAATTCAGCGCTTAGTGCCGTTGCCGCTAAATCTGAGACTAACTCTGCACTACCAACAAACAACACTTGCTTCACTAATAAGCGGTACAATTTAATACGGCTTGCATAACCAAAACCAATACCGTAAATACGGCCAATTTGCTCAATGAGCTTAGTGCCACGCCATAGCACCGCCATCATATCGACTAAAGCCAACGGGCTTAGCGCAACCAATAAGCCAGACTCAGTGGCAAAACGGTTAATCAGTTTTTTCGCTTGCTGATCTTGGCTTACCAATAAGCTATCGGCGTATAAGGTCATGATTTCTTTATCGGTATGATGACTCGCTATTTGCTGCTTAAACTCTTCAAACCCAGTAAGCGTTTGATGCTTATTAAGCTTTTCTAGCCACGGCAGTGCTTCTCCTACTTGCTCGCTATTGAGTAAACGGTCGGCCTCGGTACGATGTAATTGATTGCGCTTTAAACTTCTTAGCATGCGGTACTCGCGCCAAATAACACGGGCAATCAGTAGCACACCACTGAGAACAGCCGTTAAATACGCCGAACCTAAAATAATTGATTGCTGGAACGTCACAAACAATGACATCGCAAACTCAAGTAGCACTAAAATTAAAAAGCTAACAACAAACACCCCTTTTAGGGTTTGCCATTTAGACTTTTTATACACGGGCTCAAGCTCAATGCTATCTTGCTGATCTTCTTCAGTGTCGATAAATTCGGCGTTTTCTATCACTTTAGCAACAGTTAACTGCTTCGCTGGCGCTTCATTACTTGCAGAGCTTGAAATACGGCGACCTGCCTGAAAGTTCATCTCCTTTGGTTGCTCACTCATGTTAGTTTATCTCCTATCAGGTACTGCATGACATGATCTAAACGAATATGCTTTAACCGTTTATCAGGGCATGGCAATGGCGAAAACGATAAGAACTCAAAGCCCTGTTTTGGCCACTCTTGTTTGTTGAGCAGGCGTGACGGTGGTTGCGGTGGTAAATACGTTAGCCATTCTTGCTCGCCTAAAGGCTTGCCATAAATACAAGCTAACTGTTGGCCTTTTTCAGCCACTTGGCGCGGCTCTGTAGCGCAGATAGATGACATTGCCATGGTTTCGATTTGCACGCCTTCGAACTTTAAATGATTCGATTGGTCATGCACGATTGAATCAAGCAATAGCGCTAAGTCTTTATGATATTGCGCACTAATATGATCTGACTTATTGGCCGCAAACAGTAGCTTGTCGATGTTTGGTTTAAACAAACGTTTAAAGAAGCTTGCTTCACCATAATTAAAATGGGCCAACAATTGGTTAATAACACGGCTTTGCTCATGCAGGGTTTCGCTGCCTTCATTCAAAGCACTGAGCACATCCACTAGCACAATTTGTCGGTCAAAATGACGAAAATGCTGCTCGTAAAAAGGTTTTACAACCTCTTTTACATAGGCTTTATAGCGCTTTTTAAGATGCGCTAGATTCGACCCTTCGATTATTTCATCTGGCACATTAGCAACCGGGAAAAACTGCAGTAGCGGCGCTCCTTTAAGCTCACCTGGCATCAGCATGCGACCAGGTTGCAGCATGGCAAGTTTGGTGTCTTTTTTAAGGCCCACTAATAACTGCTGATAAAGCGCAGCGACATCTGAAAGTTTGCTCTCATCAACACTGGCTGATAAATCAAGTTCAGCAAGGGCTGTTAAAAATGGCTTCGCTTTTTCGTTGCGTGCTGTTTGCTGCAAGAGTGAGTATTGTGACTCACACCAATCAGCAAATGATTGCTCTAGCATTGGCAAATCAAGTAACCATTCACCAGGGTAATCAATAATGTCTAAATAGAGTGTTGATTGCGGTGCAAAATGACCACGCAGCCCCGAATTACTTTGGTATTTAATTGCCAAACGTAAGGTATTAATACGCTCAGTGGATGCAGGCCATGCTGGCTCACCATCAACAGGTAACAACGCTGCTAATGCATTTGTGTATTCAAATGTCGGAATTGTCAGTGCTTGCTGCGGCACTATTTTTGTAGCGATATGACGCTTTTCGCGCATCACATCAAAAAAAGGTAAGTTTTTATCGTCAGCTTGGCTGGTTAAGTGTTTAACCAAGGCGGTAATAAAAGCGGTTTTGCCGCTGCCACTTAAGCCTGTGACGGCTAACTTCACGTGTTGATCTAAACTACGATGAAGGGCTTTTTCCGCTTTATTTTTTAACGAATTAAAGGTGTTCTTTGCGAATGATTGGCTCATAAAGTGTCTAGCACCTTATTTGCGCTGAGTATCACGATGCAAACAAGGTGCGTATATATCCTTTAAAGTTTGTTGATTTCACGGCTAACCGTAAATTCTGTTGATGTGACATAGCGTTCCATCTCTTGTAAACGACCATCAACTCGAGCAAGACGATCTTTTAAGTCTTGCAATGCACGGCGAGGTGGTTCCCCTTTTTGCCATACTTTAAATTTTACTTCAAGCGGGTCTTGGTGAATGCTGTCTGTGCTTTTATCTGTTTTTTCTGCTGGTTTTTTATCTAAAATAAACCAAGCAGCAATGTAAGCAACAACAATAAATGGACCACCTGATAATAGCACTGCTGTCACGACTAAAATACGTACTAGCCAAAGCTCCATGTTAAAGTAATCGCTGATACCTGCGCACACACCTGCTATTTTGCCACGCTCTGCGTCTCTAAATAATTCGCGTTTGGTACTCATACTTTACGTCTCCACTGCGGAGCCTCTTGGTCAAGTAAGGCTTCTAATGTTTCAACACGCTCTGCCATTTTATCTGCTTTTTGTGCAAGCTCTAATAATTGGCGGTGCTCGTGTTCACTTAAACCTTGGCTCACTTGTTTTTTACTACGGTAATGTAAAATTAGCCAAAGTGGGGCAACAACCACCATAAAAACAATAATCGGTGCCATCAAAACTTCTGCGTCGAACATGGTACTCTCCTGTCAATCCGTTATGTGTTTAAGCATTGGGGGACATGCCCCCATTTATTATTTTTTATCTGCTAGTTTTTTCTTAAGCTCAGCTAGCTCATCATCAATCTTTTCGTCTTGCTGAAGACCAGCGATTTCGTCAGCTAATGATTTTTTACCAAGATCATAAGACTCTATTTGTGATTCTAGACCATCGATCTTAGTTTCGTAACGTTCGAAGCGGTTTAAAGCGTCTTCAACTTTAGAGCTGTCGAGTGCTTTTTTAACTTCAAGACGTGACTCAGCAGAGCGTTGACGTAAGATGATTGCTTTTTGACGCGCTTTTGCATCAGCTAGCTTCTCTTGTAACGTGCTGACTTCTTGCTGTAGTTTCTCGATGTGAGACTCTACATGCTCAAGCTCAGTTTCAACCGCTGCGACTGCATCTGCTGACTTTTGCTTTTCAATCAGTGCTGCACGTGCTAAATCATCACGGTCTTTACTTAGTGCTAATTCAGCTTTTTCTTGCCAGTCTGCAACTTGAACTTTTAAAGTTTCAACGCGACGTACTAGCTCTTTTTTCTCAGCAAGTGTTTTTGCTGATGTAGAGCGAACTTCTACTAATGTATCTTCCATCTCTTGGATGATCAGGCGAACCATTTTTTCTGGGTCTTCTGCTTTATCTAAGATGGCATTGATATTAGAATTAACGATGTCTGCAAAACGTGAAAAAATTCCCATAACATTTACCTCTTTGGTGTTTTAACTTAATCAGTTGGTATATCTAGTATCAATATGCTTGCCAACTTTTATAAACTTAGAATAACTTAATATATTCAAACAGTTAAACTAAATTTATAAATTTCTTTAGTTCTCATAGATAATGAAATACACTAGATCTTAGTAAAAATGACTAAGAGTTAGGGAATATGAGCCAATTTCGCCAACAGGATAATTTACTCGGCCAATCTGACAGTTTTTTAAGTGTGCTTGATCAAGTTTCGCAACTAGCCAGTTTAGAAAAGCCAGTCCTTATTATTGGTGAGCGCGGTACGGGTAAAGAACTTATTGCAGCCCGTTTGCACTTCTTATCTAAGCGTTGGGACCAAAACTATATAAAGCTCAACTGTGCAGCGCTTAACGAAAACCTGCTCGAAAGTGAATTATTTGGTCATGAAAGTGGTGCATTCACCGGTGCCAGCAAACGCCACGAAGGCCGCTTTGAACGTGCTAATGGCGGTACGCTATTCCTTGATGAATTAGCCAATACCTCGGCGATGGTACAAGAAAAACTACTACGCGTTATTGAATACGGCGAATTTGAACGCGTTGGTGGTAAGCAAACCGTTAAAGTCGATACCCGTTTAGTCTGTGCGACCAATGAAGATTTACCAACCCTAGCTGAGCAAGGCGAATTTAGAAGCGACTTACTCGACCGCCTCGCTTTTGATGTGATTACCCTGCCCCCGCTGCGTGAACGCCAAGAAGATATCATGTTATTGGCAGAACAATTTGCAATTAACATGGCTCGCGACCTTGAGTGGGAGCTATTTAGTGGCTTTACGCGTAGCGCCATCGAAACGCTACAATCTTATGAGTGGCCGGGTAATATTCGTGAATTAAAGAATGTGGTTGAACGTAGCTTATATCGTCATGGTAACGAACATATTCCCGTTCACCAGATTATTTTAGATCCATTTGCGAGTAAATTTAGACCTAAACAGCGCGTTAAAGCTGCAGTTAGCAGTGCCCCTGTTGCAAACGTAGAAGCTGCGCCTATCGCCACGACACAAAATCAAGACGTTGTGACACTCAATAAGCCCGACATTCAATTTCCTTGTAATTTAAAGCAGCTATCTAACGACTTTGAAATTGATGTGATTAAAAAAGCGCTTGAACATAGCCAATTTAACCAAAAGAAAACTGCAGAACACTTAGAATTAACGTATCATCAATTACGTGGCTATTTGAAAAAATACAATTTATTAGATCAGCAGCAATAGTTAGAGGCTAATCAGGTGTTTAAACCGTTACTTGCTTTGTCTTTGGTGTGCTTAGTAGGCTGCCTAGATAACGAAGAAAAAACCACAGAACAAAAAAACCAGGGCTTAGTCTATTGCGCTGAAGCAAACCCTGTGTCGTTTAATCCGCAAGTGACAACGACGGGTTCAACTATCGATATTATCGCCAATCAGCTTTATGATCGCCTGTTAAGTATTGATCCGGTGTCTGCCGAGTTTAAAGCAGAGCTGGCAACTGATTGGAAAATTAGCCCAGACGGCAAAGCAATTACCTTTACCCTGCGCAAAGGGGTTAAGTTTCATACCACAAAATACTTTACCCCAAGCCGTGATTTTAACGCTGATGATGTAATTTTTACCTTTAGCCGCTTATTTGACGTTTATAACCCTTATCACTTTGTTGGTGATGCCAGTTACCCTTATTTTCAAAGTGTGGGTATTGATCAGCTTATTCGTCGTATTGTGCGTGTTTCTGATTACCAAGTACGGTTTGAGCTTTATAATGCTGAAAGCAGCTTTTTAGCAAACCTAGCAACCGACTTTGCCGTGGTGTTATCGGAAGAATACGCCATGCAGCTTAAAGCGCGAAATCAAGAAAACTTATTTGACCAATACCCAGTGGGTACTGGCCCTTATGTATATAAAGAATATCGTCGCGACCGTTTAATTCGCTATTACCGCAACCCAGACTACTGGAAACACCCGGTTGTGCTTGAGCAACTGGTGTATGACATTACGCCAAACGGCACCACACGCGTTGCGAAAATGCTCACCAAAGAGTGTGATGTGACTGCGCACCCAAGCAGCGCGCAGCTTAGTATTTTATCGCAACGTGAAGATATTAAAGTTCAAAAAGAGCAAAACTTAAATATTGGTTATTGGGCCTTTAACACAGAGCGCCCGCCTTTTGATGATGTACGTGTACGCCAAGCACTCGCCAGCGCCATTGATGTCGATAAAATCATGCAAGCGGTGTATTACGGTAACGGCATTAAGGCACAGTCATTACTGCCTCCAGCTTCGTGGGCATTTGAAGCGCAAAAAGCCATGCCTGAATTTAACCCAGCTCTTGCCAAAACCTTGCTCGCAGAAGCTGGCTACAAAAATGGCTTTGATATGAATATTTGGGCTATGCCGGTAAGCCGTATTTATAATCCAAACGCCCGTAAAATGGCTGAGCTGATGCAAAGTGATTTACGCAAGATTGGTGTAAACGTTAATATCGTCGAGTATGAGTGGAACACCTTCTTACAACGCGTTGGTGAGCATAGACACGATAGTGTGTTACTTGGTTGGGCTGCTGATACGCCAGATCCTGATAATTTTATGAGCCCATTGTTAAGTTGCACCGCAACATTTAGTGGTAAAAACCCTGCCAATTGGTGTCATCCTGAATTTGATTTATTACTTACTCAAGCCCTCGACACCACAGATCTTGAAAAACGAAAACAATACTACAATCAGGCACAGCGGATCATAGTGCAAGAGCTGCCTATTTTGCCGATAGCCCATGGTATGCGCTTTCAAGCAGCAAGTAGTGACGTAAAAGGTATAAATTTAAGCCCATTCGGCGGCATTTCACTAGCTAACGCGAGGAAAGAATAATGATCCTTGATTATATTCTTCGTCGTCTAGCGTTGTTAATGTTTATGATGCTGACGCTGAGTATTTTTACCTTTTCATTGAGCTTTATGTTCCCGGGTGATGCGCTAACTAACTTAAGCGGTATTACTAATAGTACGTTCTCGCAAACCAGTGTGTTAGAGGAAAAGTTTCACTTTACCGACAACTACGTGGTGCAATACTTTGCCTTTTTAGAACGCATTATTCAGGGGGATTGGGGAATTTCTTTTGCATCTGGTGAGAGTGTATTTCAACATATAAAAGACTTATTTCCAGCAACACTCGAATTGAGTCTTTATGCGCTCATTGTATCCGTCATAGTTGGCGTACCAAGTGGTATTTTAGCCGCTGCCTACTACAAACGTTGGCCTGATAAACTGATAAATTCCGGCACACTTTTTGGCTATTCAATGCCCGTTTTTTGGTTAGCATTGTTACTAATTATGGTGTTTTCCCTGCAACTAGGCTGGTTTCCTATGTCGGGCCGAATGGGCCTTCTTTACGAAATAGAACCAGTTACCGGCTTTATACTTATTGATATCTTTTTAGCTGATTTCCCCTATGATGGCATGGCATTTTTAGATGCAATCCATCATTTAACACTACCTACCATAGTACTTGCTATGTATCCGACCACAGTACTAGTTCGCTTTACCCGTGATTCAATGCTGAAAGTACTCGATCAAAGTTATATTAAAACAGCGCGCGCAAAGGGCTTAAACCGTGCGCAGCTGATTATTCACCACGCTCTGCGTAATGCGCTGCTACCGGTGATTAAACAAATAGGTCTACAGTTTAGTACTTTGATCACCCTTGCGATGATCACCGAGGTTATTTTCTCATGGCCGGGCATTGGTCGTTGGCTTATCGATAGTATTTATCAGCGTGACTACCCTGCAATTCAAGGTGGCTTACTCGCTGTTTCTATGTTCGTTATTTTAGCTACCATTATTGCTGAACTCACTTATACCTTATTCGACCCATTATCGCGGAACCAAGCACATGGCAAAGTTTAATTTATTCTCTGAAGAGTCGAATAAATCGCCGTTAGCGCGATTTTGGAAGAAATTTAAAACCAATCACCCTGCCCTTGTCGGCTTATGGTTGTTTATTGCTTTAGTGTTACTGGCAGTGTCTGCACCACTCCTTGCACCTTATGGCGTGAACCAGCAACACAGCGATGCACTGCTATTACCGCCATCGTGGCATGATGCAGGTGACGTACGCTTTTTATTAGGCACCGACGATTTAGGCCGAGATGTATTGTCACGTTTAATGAATGGTGCAACTTACACCTTTGGTTTATCGGTTGTCGCAGCTTTGATCACCACAGTGATAGGTGTGTTAGTGGGCACCTTTGCAGGAATTAGCAAAGGTATTCGCTCAAGCTTTTTAAATCACTTGCTTGATATTACCTTATCAATTCCATCATTATTACTGGCCATCATTATTATTGCGATTCTTGGCCCTGGCTTAATGAATACAGTATGGGCGATTATATTAGCCTTATTGCCTCAGTTTATTCACTCGGTGCGTAACTTAATTGTCGAAGAGCTGAACAAAGATTACATAACAGCATTCAAGCTTGATGGCGCATCCAATTGGCATATTCTTGCTCGTGGTATTTTTCCGAACATTTACGAGCATATTGTGGTTATTTTTACCATGGCGCTTTCTACTGCGATTTTGGATATCTCGGCACTTGGCTTTTTAAAATTGGGCGCCCAGCCCCCCACCACAGAATGGGGCGCTATTTTGGCTGAAAATCTAGGTTTAATTTACCTTGCCCCTTGGACTGTTGGCTTACCAGGCGTATTATTATTTTTAGCAGTGCTGTCTACCAATTTAGTAGGTGACGGTTTACGCCAAGTGCTTAAAGAACGTAAGGCCGACTAATTATGCAATTACTCGATATTCGTAACCTCACTATAGAGTTACGCACTTCAGATACCGTGATTCGTGCGGTGGATAGAGTCAGCATGACCTTAAAAGAAGGCGAAGTACATGCTTTGGTTGGTGAGTCTGGCTCAGGTAAAAGCTTAATTGCAAAAGCCATTGTTGGAGTTTTAAACAAACGTTGGCATATCACTGCAGACCGCATGCATTGGCGTGGCGTGGATTTAATGCGCTTATCTAACGAGCAACGCCGTAAACTCGTAGGTCAAGACATTGCTATGATCTACCAAGATCCAAGCCGCTGCCTAGATCCAACTGCCAAGATATTCGACCAAATTGCCGAGACCTTACCTGAACAAGCAACCAGTGGTTTTTTCTTAAAACGAAACAGACAACGAAAAGACAGAGTAAAAGCGTTAATCCACAAGGTTGGTATTAAAGACCATAAGAAGGTGCTCGACAGCTACCCTCATGAGCTCTCTGAAGGTATTTGTCAAAAAGTGATGATTGCCATGGCCATTGCACGTACCCCAAAACTATTGATTGCCGATGAGCCAACTACCGCTCTTGAGAGCACCACGCGTGCGCAGGTATTTAGACTGCTAAAAAGCTTAAACCAGCTAAAGAACATGTCGATTTTGATGATCTCTCACGAGCTTGAGGAAATTGTAGAGTGGTCTCATGGCATGCATGTTTTATACTGCGGTCAGATGGTTGAAGCTGGGCCGACTAACAAAATTTTTAGCCAGCCGCGACATCCTTATACCCAAGCACTGTTAAAAAGTTTGCCTGATTATGAGCAAGGGCTTGCCCATAAGGAGCCGTTTTATGCTTTAAAAGGCACCATTCCAACTTTACAACATTTACCTATTGGCTGCCGCTTAGGCCCACGTTGCCCACAAGCACAAAAAGAGTGTGTCGTTACCCCGAAATTGACCAAGCATCATAGCCAGAGTTACGCCTGTCATTTCCCATTAATTAAGGCGATGAAATAATGCAGCCCCTACTCAAAGTTCAAGCATTATCAAAGAGTTTTAATTTACGTGCCGGTTTATTTTCACGTAGAAGCTTTACTGTATTAAAAGATATTTCGTTTTGCTTAGGGCAAGGCGAGACGATCGCCATTATTGGCGAAACTGGCTCAGGTAAAAGTACTCTCGCCAAATTGCTTGCTGGGGCTGATAACGCAGATAAAGGGCAAATTCTACTTGATGGCAATATCATCGAAAATGATGGCTTGCGTGATAACGACTGTCGCCATATTAGGTTGATTTTCCAAGACTCTGAAGCGTCTTTGAATCCAGGTTTAACCATTGGCGATATGCTCAATGACTGTTTACAGTACAACACTGATTTAAACAAAGAAGAGCGTGAAGATAAAATAAAGCAAACCCTCGCAAAAGTGGGCTTGCTTTTAGATCACCAGCACTATTACCCGCATATGTTTAGTAGTGGTCAATTACAACGTATAGCGCTTGCACGGGCTTTAATTTTAGACCCTAAGGTTGTCGTGCTCGATGAAGCGTTATCGTCCCTTGACCCGTCTGTACGCGCACAAACGGTAAACTTATTGCTACGTCTACAAAAAGACACAGGCCTTAGCTATGTACTTATTACGCATCACCTAAGTTTGGTGCGTCATATTAGCGACCAACTTGTGGTACTTGATCACGGTGAGATTGTTGAATACGGCCAAACCGAAGCGATTTTCCAAGACCCCCAATCGGTGGTAACGCAGAAGTTGTTGAACTGTTGATAGTGAGCTGTCAGCTATCAGCCGTAAGCTGTCAGTTTGATTCGGCGTTAAAACGCCTCCTACTGAGTGATTCGATCACTCCCCTTGCAGCTTTACTCTTATCAAAACTTTTTATACATCCCTTGGCTTTGTGGTGCGACAAACTTGTAGCCAAGCTTTTCGTAAAAGCCAGGTTTGTCAGCGACCATAGTGACGTAACTACCTTCATAAGCGGCAGATTCGATGTAGCGGTCAACATGTTCCATAATGACACGCCCTAACCCTTGCCCTTGATATTCAGGTGATACAGCAATATCAACCACTTCAAAATTACAGCCGCCATCACCAATAACGCGGCCCATGCCAATCAACTCATCGTTTTTACGAATACAAATAGCATAAAGAGAGTTTGGTAACCCCGCCTTTGCAGCCGCTAATGAACGTGCTGATAAGCCAGCTTTAAGGCGCATATCACAGTATTCTTCTGCGCTTGGTAGCTGCTCTATTAGACTGTACTCCATAAAAGCTCCTTATAACTTGCATTACCTTTAACGTTAACAAAAAAGGCGCCAGTAGGCGCCTTTTATTTAACTCAGTTTGCTAATTATTCAGCAGCTTGAGTCGCTTTTGGTACTTGCACTTCAGCTTGTGCTTTTAGTGCTGCAATAAATACCATGTAGTTTTTATTCACTTGAGCCATCGTGATGTTTTGCTTTTGTTGCTCATTAATCTCAACTTCAGTCGCTGGATTAACTGCTTTTAGCGCAACAATTGCCGCATCGCCATTGTTTAGGTCAACAACTTCAACCTCTGGTGCACCTTGTGGGTGAGCCATTTTGAAAGCTTGTTGAACAATAGCTGGTGACACTGTGTAAGCTTGACGAGCAAGTGCAGCTTCTTGGCGTACTGTTAGGCCTTCAGCTTGTGCAACTTCGTTTAGGCTCTTACCAGCTTCGATCTCAGCGTATAGAGTGCGTGCTTTTTCTTTAGCAAGCTCCGATGCTTTTTGTGAAACTAACGTCGCCTTAATTTGCTCAGACACATCTGCTAGTGCTTTCGTAGTCGCAGCTTTGTGATCGTTTACACGAACAACAACAGCATGTTCATCACCTACTTCAATTACTTCTGAGTTCATGCGATCTTCTAACACTTCAGGTGAGAAAATAGCAGTAACAACTTGTGGGTTGTTTAGCGGCTCAGGTAATGCATTGCGAGTCACAAGTTCTGTTTTCTGCACTTCAACGCCTGCTGCTTCTGCTGCATCAATTAAAGTATCTGAAATTTCGAACGCAAGCTCACCCATTTGAGTTTGCTTTTCATAGAACGCATTAATTTTCTTAGTACGCTCAAGTTCAGCGCGAAGCTCATCTTTTACGTCAGCATATGGTTTAACTTGCTGTGTTTGAATATCAGTAAGTTTGATGATGTGATAACCAAACTCTGATTCTACAACGTCAGAAATGTCACCTTTGTTTTCAAGAGCATACGTTGCATCTTCAAACGCAGGGTCCATCATATCACGCTCAATCCAGTCTAGGTCACCGCCCATTTCTGCACTCACTACGTCATCAGAAGATGACTCAGCTAGCTCAGCAAAATCAGCACCGTTTTGTAACTGCGTTAGTAGCTCTTCAGCTTTCGCTTTTGCTGCATCATCGTCTTCGCTGTTATCAATTAAGATGTGCGATACACGACGTTTTTCAGGCTCAACATATTGGGCACTGTTTTGATCATAGTAAGCTTTGATATCTTCTTCTGAAACACTTGAATCAAGCGTTAAGCTCGCTGCATTTAAGTCAATGTAGCTTACAGACACTTGCTCTGGTGCTAAGAATTGCGGTTGATTCAACTCATAGTAATCAACAATTTCTTGCTCTGTTACTTCGATACCAGCTTGTAATGATTCTTTAGCAACAACTAAGTAATCAATACTGCGCGTTTGCTGTTGTAGAGCAACGCTGTTGTTTAATTCATTTTCTAAGATGAAATCTGTACCAGCAACGGCACCCACTAATTGGCTGCGTGTCATATCTTCACGTAAATATTCACGGAAAGCATCTGGTTGGAAATTCATTTGACGAATAACTTGTAAGTAACGGTCGTTGCTAAACTGGCCGCCTACTTGGAAGTAAGGCATTTCTAAAATTGCTTTACGAACACTTTCGTCGCTTACACGAAGACCTAATTCTGCCGCTAGTTGAGTTTGCAATTCTTGTTGTACTAAACGGTCGATTACGCCTTGGCGAATTTGTGCCATGTAATTTGGATCAGCAGCGATTTGTGCGAAGTATTCACCAAATTGTTGTTCTAAACGGTTACGTTCGTTTTGGTATGCACGGCTGAATTCGGTTTGGCTAATTTTAACTCCATTTACTTCTGCAACGGGTTGCTCTGTGGTTTGTCCTAAATAACCACCGATCCCAGCTAAAGCAAAAGATAAAATCACCGCGCCTAAAATAATTTTGGCTGCAGGTCCCTGCGAACCTTCTCTGATTTTCTCAAGCATTTATCTATCTCTATTCTGATCAGGTACAAATTAACCCTGCTCATGTAAAAAAAGCGTATCTTACCAGATACGCTTTTTCACTTGAAGTAACTGGTGATAAGTTACCTAAATTCAATTTAAGTGTGATTAGGTATCTCTCACCAACTAATCTTTAATGATTAGTTTACTGCGTCTTTCAGCGCTTTACCTGCTTTGAAAGAAGGAATGTTTGCTGCAGCAATCTGGATAGTCTCACCAGTTTGCGGGTTACGACCTGAACGCGCTGCACGCTCACGTACAGAGAAAGTACCAAAGCCAACTAGCGCTACTGAATCGCCATCTTTAAGAGCGCCTGAAACAGCCTCGATGAATGAATCTAGTGCACGACCTGCAGCCGCTTTAGAAATGTCAGCGTCAGCTGCGATTTGATCGATTAATTGAGATTTATTCACAATATCATCCTCTTTCATTGTTATTATCAAGAGCGATTGTTTTTATAAAAAATAACATCACTGTTTTGAAAATTTATGAGCAAATTAAGTTTATGCTCAGTTTATTATATTTTTCTCAACCCTAGGCCACATAAGGCCTAGGCTTGAAAACTAGTGCTTAACTTATCATACCCTTTGTATTTGAAAAGCCCCTAAATGCACTTTTTTGCGGTTTTTTACTGGTTTTTTTCAGTTTCGACAGAAAAACTCTCTACTGGGTGCTTCAAAGCCAGTTTTAAAACGTCATCAATCCATGTAACTGGGTGAATTTCAAGGCCCTCTAATACGTTGTCTGGGATCTCTTTTAAGTCACGTTCGTTAATTTTTGGTATAATAACGGTTTTAATTCCACCACGATGCGCTGCCAGTAGCTTTTCTTTTAAGCCACCAATTGGTAATACTTCACCACGTAATGTGATTTCACCTGTCATTGCTACATCTGAGCGCACTGGATTACCCGTTAAGCTCGATACCAAACCAGTTACCATGGCAATACCAGCACTTGGGCCATCTTTTGGTGTTGCACCTTCTGGCACGTGAACATGAATGTCACGTTTTTCATAGAAGTCGCTATTAATGCGAAGTTTTTCAGCACGATTACGAACAACCGTCATCGCAGCCTGAATTGACTCTTGCATTACATCACCAAGCGAACCTGTGTAAGTTAACTTGCCTTTACCTGGTACAGCCGCTGATTCAATAGTCAGTAAATCACCACCTACTTCAGTCCACGCAAGACCCGTTACTTGGCCAATACGGTCACCGTCTTCTGCTTTACCATAATCAAAGCGTTGTACACCTAAGAACTCTTCAAGGTTGTTATCGTCGATAAGGACCTTTTTAGTGTCTTTATCAAGCAAGATGTTTTTAACTGCTTTACGGCATAGTTTTGACACTTCACGCTCTAAGTTACGAACGCCCGCTTCACGTGTGTAGTAGCGGATAATGCCAATAATTGCGCTGTCAGCAATTTCAACTTCATGCTCTTTTAAACCATTGCGCTTAACTTGTTTTGGAATCAAGTGCTGTTTAGCAATGTTTAGCTTCTCGTCTTCGGTGTAACCCGAAAGGCGAATCACTTCCATTCGGTCTAATAATGGACCTGGGATATTAAAGCTATTTGATGTTGCCACGAACATCACGTCAGATAAGTCGTAATCAACTTCTAAGTAGTGATCGGCAAAATGACTGTTTTGCTCAGGATCAAGTACTTCAAGTAGTGCTGATGCTGGGTCGCCACGCATATCTGATGACATCTTATCGATTTCATCTAATAAGAATAATGGGTTCTTTACACCAACTTTAGTCATATTCTGGATTAACTTACCAGGCATAGAACCAATGTAAGTACGGCGGTGACCACGGATTTCCGCTTCGTCACGAACGCCACCTAATGCCATACGCACATATTTACGACCTGTAGAGCGTGCGATTGACTGACCTAGTGAAGTCTTACCTACACCAGGAGGACCGACTAAACATAAAATTGGGCCTTTAAGCTTATTAGTGCGTTGTTGCACCGCTAGATACTCAATAATACGCTCTTTAACTTTATCTAAGCCGTAATGATCACTATCTAAAATCTTTTGTGCGCCAGCTAAGTCTTTTTTCACCTTAGAGCGTTTTTTCCAAGGTACATTGATTAGCGTATCAATATACGAGCGCACGACGGTTGCTTCCGCCGACATCGGCGACATCATTTTTAATTTAGATAACTCAGCGTTTGCTTTCTCTTGCGCTTCTTTAGGCATACCAGACTCTTCGATGCGTTTTTTAATTGCTTCGAATTCATCGGGTACATCATCAAGTTCGCCAAGCTCTTTTTGAATCGCTTTCATTTGCTCGTTGAGGTAATACTCACGCTGCGACTTTTCCATCTGCTTTTTCACGCGAGTACGGATTTTTTTCTCAACTTGCAGTAAGTCAATCTCGCCTTCCATCAGCGCCATTAAGTATTCAAGACGCTCAGTCACATCGGCAATCTCAAGCACTTTTTGCTTTTCAGGTACCTTAAGCGGCATGTGTGCTGCCATGGTATCAGCAAGACGCGCAGCTTCATCAATGCCAGACACAGAAGTAAGTACTTCAGGTGGGATCTTCTTATTAAGCTTTACATAGCCTTCAAATTGGCTAATTGCGCTGCGAATAAAGATATCTTGTTCTTGCTCGTCGATATGGCTTGATTCGATGAACTGTGCTTCAGCCACAAAGAAATCATCGTTATCTAAAAACGTTTCAACGCTTGCACGTTGTGTGCCTTCAACAAGCACTTTAACGGTGCCATCAGGTAACTTTAATAACTGAAGTACTGTGGCAATGGTGCCAACACGGTAGATATCATCTTGCTGCGGATCATCAACAGAGGCGTCTTTTTGCGCCACTAGGAAAATTTGTTTGTCCTTGTCCATCGCCGCTTCTAGGCATTTTATTGATTTTTCACGACCAACAAATAGCGGGATCACCATGTGTGGATAAACCACTACATCGCGCAGTGCCAACACGGGGATTTCGACTCGATCTGTTCTCTCAAGCGTCATTATATTCTCTTCGCACTTCATTTATTTTAAAGATTACTCAAGTATATGGGGATATGTAAGGGAAAGTTCAACATATTTATAAAAAAAGGAGCCTTTGGCTCCTTTTTCGTGTTCAACTGCTTAACTTTTAAACTATTACAGCTTTATTCTGATGCAGCTTTGTCTTGGTTACCGCTTTGGTAAATCAAAATTGGGTCTGACTCACCTTTAATAACGGTTTCATCAATAACCACTTTGCTAACATCATCCATCGAAGGTAACTCATACATAGTATCAAGTAATACACCTTCAACGATTGAACGCAAGCCACGAGCACCAGTCTTACGCTCCATTGCTTTATGAGCAATTGCGCTAAGTGCATCTTCGCGGAACTCAAGCTCAACATCTTCCATCGCAAACAATGCAGAGAACTGTTTAGTTAATGCATTTTTTGGTTCGCTAAGAATTTGAATAAGCGCTGCTTCATCTAGTTCTGTTAGTGTCGCAACAACTGGAAGACGACCAATGAACTCAGGGATTAAACCGTATTTCACTAAATCTTCTGGTTCAACATCTTTAAATGTTTCACTTAAGCTACGGCTACCTGATGATTGCTTAACTTCAGCACCAAAACCAATACCGGTATTTTTATGGCTGCGTTGTTCAATCACTTTATCTAGGCCAGCAAACGCACCGCCACAGATAAATAGGATCTTAGATGTATCAACTTGCAAGAATTCTTGCTGTGGATGCTTACGGCCGCCTTGTGGTGGCACAGATGCAACCGTCCCTTCAATTAGCTTAAGTAAGGCTTGTTGTACACCTTCGCCCGATACGTCACGGGTGATCGATGGATTGTCAGACTTACGAGAAATCTTGTCGATTTCATCGATGTAAACAATACCACGTTGTGCTTTTTCTACGTCGTAATCACATTTTTGCAGCAGCTTTTGAATGATGTTTTCAACGTCTTCACCTACATAACCTGCTTCAGTTAGTGTCGTTGCATCCGCCATCGTGAATGGTACATCAAGTAAACGAGCCATGGTTTCAGCAAGTAATGTTTTACCACTACCTGTAGGACCGATTAGTAGAATATTACTCTTACCAAGCTCAATATCTGCATTGATTGTTTGATTGCGTAAACGTTTGTAGTGATTGTATACCGCAACCGACAGAACTTTTTTCGCGTGGTCTTGGCCAATCACGTAATCATCTAAGTGATTACGAATTTCTTTCGGCACAGGCAGTTTATCAGACGCATTATGCTTCGGCGCAATGTCTTTGATTTCTTCCCTGATAATATCGTTACACAGCTCAACACATTCATCGCAAATATATACTGAAGGACCAGCAATTAGTTTGCGAACTTCGTGCTGGCTTTTGCCGCAGAAAGAGCAGTATAACAATTTATTACTTTTGTCGCCGTCTGTAGGAGTGTCAGACATTCAGCTACCTCATTTATTACGTTGGCAGTAGCACTAGGCCACTGCTAATTCACTATGTTTAACTATATCAAAGAATATTAGTTTTCGCATAGTAAAGGGTGATAGCTAACAATACGTTATTATTAGCTATTCAGATTACTTCGATTCGCGGCTTGAAAATACTGAATCAACTAGGCCGTATTCAACCGCTTCGCTTGCGCTCATGAAGTTGTCGCGATCGGTATCACGAGAAACCACATCGAGTGGCTGGCCAGTATGTTCAGCCATTAAACGGTTTAGCTTATCTTTAATTGATAAGATTTCACGGGCATGAATTTCAAAGTCAGATGCCTGACCTTGGAAACCACCTAATGGTTGGTGGATCATTACACGTGAGTTAGGTAAACAAAAACGCTTACCTTTAGCACCACCTGATAGCAAAAATGCACCCATGCTTGCCGCTTGGCCAACACAAATTGTGCTTACATCAGGCTTGATAAAATTCATTGTATCGTAAATTGCCATACCCGCAGTCACAGAACCGCCTGGCGAATTGATATAAAGATAAATATCTTTTTCTGGGTTTTCTGATTCTAAAAACAGCATTTGCGCAAGAATCAAATTAGCCATGTTATCTTCTACTTGGCCAGTTAAGAAAATAATGCGCTCTTTTAAAAGACGTGAGTAAATATCATATGAGCGCTCACCTTTAGCTGTTTGTTCGACAACCATAGGGACTAGTGCGTTTAGAGGGTCTATCATACCGCTATTCATTCTTATTTAATTCCTTATCCGCTGCGACTCATCCTTACTATAAGGAAAGCACATTTATACTAATGTAAATTAAGCTGTCTATTCAATCTTTATAACTATATAGGAACTTATCAGAACAAATTCAATCCTCGTCGAAAAAAGTTCTGAAATAACATCAGTATTGTTGGTTTTTTTGAAACTGATACCACAAACTAAAATGGCCCGAGTACGCTGTATAAATACAGGGTAACACGAGCCATTTAATCGCTAGCGAGAGCTTAAGTCAATGACTTATTAAGCACCTTGCTGTGGATTCATGATGTCGTCGAATGCTTTTTCAACGTCAGTCACGTTTGCTTTAGCTAGGATAGCTTCAACTGCTTGCTCTTCCATCGCTACGTTGCGCATTTGCTGCATAAGCTGATCGTTTGCTTTGTAGTACTCTACTACTTCAGTTGGATCTTCGTATGCAGAAGCTACAGTTGCGATTAACTCTTCAACTTTAGCGTCGTCAACTTTAAGCTCGTTCGCTTTAATTACTTCACCTAGTAATAGGCCAGTCTTAACGCGAGTTACAGCTTGCTCGTGGAATAATTCAGCAGGAAGCTCAGGCATGTTTTTAGCGTCGCCACCGAAACGTTGTGCAGCTTGCTGACGTAGTGCATCAATTTCTTGATCTACTAGCGCTTTTGGCACTTCGATTTCGTTGTTAGCTAAAAGACCTTTGATAGCTTGATCTTTAACGTTAGCTTTAACTGCTTGGTCAAGCTCACGTGTCATGTTCTTTTTAACTTCTTCTTTAAGAGCGTCAACACCGCCTTCAGCTACACCGAATTTAGTTGCGAACTCGTCGTTAAGCTCAGGAAGCTCTTGAGTTTCGACTTTCTTAACAGTGATTGCGAAAGTAGCTGCTTTACCTTTAAGGTTTTCAGCGTGGTACTCTTCAGGGAAAGTTACTTCAGCAACAACTTCTTCGCCCGCTTTTTTGCCAACGATGTTGTCTTCGAAACCTGGGATCATACGACCTTGACCAAGCTCTAGTGGGAAGTCTTCAGCTTTACCGCCTTCGAACTCTTCGCCTTCGATAGAACCAACGAAGTCGATAGTTACACGATCGTTCTCGCCAGCAGCTGCGTCAACTTCAGCCCAAGAAGCGTGTTGCTTACGTAGAGTTTCTAGCATGTTAGCTAGGTCTTCGTCAGTTACAGATACAGCTGGCTTTTCAACAGCGATTTTATCTAAACCTTGGATTTCAACTTCTGGGTAAACTTCGAAAGTTGCATCGAACTCTAAATCTTTACCAGCTTCTAACGCTTTAGGAGCGAAAGTAGGTGAACCAGCTGGGTTAATTTTTTCAGAAACGATTGCTTCGATGTAGTTGCGTTGCATTAATTCGCCAGCAACTTCTTGACGTACTGCAGCACCGTAACGCTTGTTGATGATAGACGCTGGTACTTTACCAGGACGGAAACCATCGATACGCTGGGTTTTAGACAGTTGTTGTAAGCGTTTTTTTACTTCAGTCTCAACGTTCTCTGCAGGAACGGTGATGGTCAGACGGCGCTCAAGGCCTTGAGTCGTCTCAACAGAAACTTGCATGATTTACCTCAATCTTCAATTTTGGCGACTGTTCGCCTTCCTTACAAACAAGGTGATCTCCATGAGTGATAGCAAGTTTTAACGCTGAAAATTTCAACTTAAAACGGCGCATTGTAACCATGAGATACCATTGCTGCTTTGCCCCTATGGGCACTATGTTAAACAATAGACGCGGCATTATAACCTAATATTTATGATAGTCGAGTCTGGGGGGCAATTATTTGGCGTATATAGCAGCAATCAGCGTTTAAATGCGTAAAAAACGAACGCAACAAAATAACAAAGGAGAATTAAGCTGAATTAAAGGATGTATTTATAAATTTAGAAGTGGTCGGCGATGCAGGATTTGAACCTGCGACCCCTTGGACCCAAACCAAGTGCGCTACCAAACTGCGCTAATCGCCGATATCTTAGAGTAAATTGGGGTGACTGATGGGGCTCGAACCCACGACCACCGGA
>NZ_PNDF01000218.1:0-338 GCF_005887195.1 Pseudoalteromonas sp. S1650
CCTATCTGAGAAGAAGTAGAAGCAATTAACTGTGATTGAGTCTGCACATTATCACCGCTTGTGTCAGGTTTTAGACTAGGCTCAGCAACAATAGAACCACCACTTTCCGATGCCTGAAGGTTTTCTGATTGGTCTGGACTTACAAGGCTGCTTTGCGAGGGTTGGAGAACTGGTCTGTACTGGAGTCAGATTTCTCTATGTAGGGTGGCGGCAGGTGGTTGATATGACTGTGGGGGGGGTGGTGGGGGGGGGGTGTGGGGGGTGGTGGGGGGGGGTGGGGGGGGGGTGGGGTGGGGTGGGGGGGGGGGGGGGGGGGGTGGTGGGGGGGGGGGGGGGGG
>NZ_PNDF01000219.1:0-329 GCF_005887195.1 Pseudoalteromonas sp. S1650
TGCTTTGTTAAATAATGAACCAAGATCATTTAGCGAACGCATTAGTCAATCTAATCACCCAGACCGGTTTATTGTTCGTGACCTTATTCTTAATAAAATCAAAGGGCCTAAAAAGACACTTTAGAATAATTACTTAATCGCTCAACTAGCGCTACGCGCCCGGGAAGCTGACGACCCAAATCGTTTTAATTATTGGCAGCTGGCGCTTAAGGGCCTACACCATAACCAATAAAGCGCGACTCGATAATGCCATATTGACTCACGAGCGCTTTAACAACACGTTTTACTCGTTTAGATGACAACCCAATATTATATTCTGTGCTTCATTT
>NZ_PNDF01000220.1:0-262 GCF_005887195.1 Pseudoalteromonas sp. S1650
ATTTAGGCAACACCGGTATTGTGGTTGAACATGACGAAGATGCCATTCGCGCTGCGGATCATATTATCGATATCGTCCAGGGTTCCGGTGTTCATGGCGGGCATGTTATTGCTCAAGGTCCCCATGACGATATTCTAGCTAGCATAGATTCAATCACGTGTCAGTACCTCTCTGGCGAATAGAAACTGGAAGTACCGGCGGCTCGGCATTAAACTACCGAGAAATGGCTTGAGTTATTTTGTGCCACATGTAACAACTTAAA
>NZ_PNDF01000221.1:0-267 GCF_005887195.1 Pseudoalteromonas sp. S1650
ATTTACAAGACTTTTGGTTAGAAGGTGACTTAACAACAAAATTGCCTGCAGGTTGTTACCAAATACAAGGTGATTAAAAGTTTGTAGAGCTAGTAACACTTGGCTTAGTGTTAGGAGGTTACGAGTTTAGTGAATTTAAAGAAAATCCTTCCGCACGCGGTACCCGTGCCATTAAAGACGAATCGTTAGTAAAGCGTTTATCACAGTATGAAAGTGGAATTAATTTAGTGGGTGATTTAGTGTATGCGCCTGCGTGTCATAAGTTGG
>NZ_PNDF01000222.1:0-349 GCF_005887195.1 Pseudoalteromonas sp. S1650
AGGAACCACTGAGCCTAGGTAGGGAGATGGATACAAATTAATACGCGATAACGCAGCAACAATGCCAAACACGCGCTGCCCTTCGGGTTCTTCCTAGGGGCGATTAAACTCTTTGGTAACTACAACGATGTAGTTAAGGGGCGTGAGCAGGCCGCGGTAGCTGTCCGCGATGTTTAATTAGACCACTATGTTACAAATCGCGCGCCGCGAGTAAATCGCACCTAGAGTGAACAAATTTTAATCAACAAAGGTCAACACGCCCTCTAGACATTAAAAAAGGACGCGAATGCCTCCTTTTCCTTTAAACTTTACCATTCAAACATATAAGCCATTTTGCTTATCATGCGAA
>NZ_PNDF01000223.1:0-343 GCF_005887195.1 Pseudoalteromonas sp. S1650
ACTTAAGATCATCACGTCCCACTTGCAATACCACTAATTATTGAAAAGAACAATTTTCATCAATAAAAAAATCGTCAATTGTAGGCCCTTGCAGGTCCCAAAAATGTAGTAAAACACGCAGAATTTCAGACTCAGCCAAAGCTAATTTATTTTCCCACATATCACGAGATTCCACATCATAATATTCACGAACCTTGCGAGAATATGGCATTAATGAGAACTAACCAAGATACTGACCTATACGCGCCTTAAGAGCATAGAAAGATGCATTATCCGTTGCATCTGGTTGAGCTGCAATAATGTCAGCAAAATCTAGCAGAGCTCATCGGCGAGCTCGATGTTT
>NZ_PNDF01000224.1:0-378 GCF_005887195.1 Pseudoalteromonas sp. S1650
GAGCTTTATTGACTTAGAACCTACTGAATTCCCCAAATAAACAGAGAGTCATTTCAAGCGACTATTTAAGTTAAATACAACGACACACAACTGGCTTTCTTTAATTGTTGGTTTACAACTGCTTATTTGGTTTGGAACGGGCCTTTACTTCAAATTGATGGATCACATTAAAGCCAGTGGTAATGAACTTAGAGTTCATTCTCATAATGAAGGGAGCATTACAGGCTTTGACCTATTCCCTATTAAAGACATTACTAGTTATGCTCCGCAGGAAGTTACCCTTATAGGGGTTTTACATGACCCGTTCTATGATTTTGTGTACGATAAGGGGCAGCATTGCTATCCAGCGCGCCAGTCAAACCTATTTGAACCTGTAAC
>NZ_PNDF01000225.1:0-269 GCF_005887195.1 Pseudoalteromonas sp. S1650
GTAAATGCAATCTTAAATAGCGTAAGCGATGTTAACGATGAGCAAATCACCACTGCACGTTTATCACTTCGTTGGCATGCAACCGAATATGTTGATGCAACGCTAAACTACTTCTATCAATAGCAAGAAAATGGCGGTAAGTCGACATCGCAATACGACTCTCTTGCTGATAGTAGAGCGCTACAAGGCATTCCTGGAAAAAACGAAAACGTAGCTCGAGTACTTAAGCCTGGTGAAGAAGAAAACGATGTATTAACTAAAGAAGTGTA
>NZ_PNDF01000226.1:0-201 GCF_005887195.1 Pseudoalteromonas sp. S1650
CTCATCTTCGTCGATTAAATCGTCTGCGCTTGGTTCTTCGGCTGGCGCTTCTTCTTGAGCTTCATCTAATAATGAATCAATGTCATCGACATCTAAATCATCATCGAGCTCGTCTTCGTCGATTAAATCATCTGCGCTTGGTTCTTCTGCTGGCGCTTCTTCTTGATCTTCATCTAATAGCGAGTCAATGTCATCAACATC